>JAEYTP010000056.1 GCA_023433945.1 Bacillota bacterium
AAAGGGCTTTGAATTCCCTCAGGAGCCTAAGGCTCAGCTGATGGAAGCTGTTAAGGCGGTTTTCCGTTCATGGGACAATCCTCGTGCAATTATTTATAGAAGACTTAATGATATTCCAGGTGATTGGGGTACAGCAGTTAATGTTCAAGAAATGGTTTACGGAAACATGGGTAATGATTCCGGTACCGGCGTTGCATTTACTAGAAACCCATCTACTGGTGAAAGAAAGCTATATGGCGAGTTCTTGATGAATGCACAGGGTGAAGACGTTGTTGCAGGTATTAGAACACCTCAACCAATGGAGCACATGAAAGAAGTAAATGCTGAAGCCTACAACCAGTTTGTTGATATTGCAAATACTCTTGAAAAGCACTATAGAGACATGCAGGATATGGAGTTTACTATTGAAAAGGGTAAGCTGTTTATGCTTCAGACCAGAAATGGTAAGAGAACTGCAGCGGCAGCGTTAAAGATAGCTGTTGACCTTGTAGAAGAGGGCATGATTACAAAGCAGGAAGCAATTATGAAGGTCGATCCAAAGCAGTTGGATGCTTTGTTACATCCAAACTTTGAACCTAAAGCACTAAAAGCAGCTATTCCTGTTGCAAAAGGACTTCCGGCATCACCAGGTGCTGCTACCGGTAAGGTTTATTTCGAAGCTGAGGATGCAGTTGAAGCATACAAGGCTGGAGAAAAGAAGGTTATTCTTGTAAGACTTGAGACTTCACCAGAGGATATCGAAGGTATGCACGTTTCACAAGGTATTTTGACTGGCCGTGGCGGTATGACTTCACATGCTGCTGTTGTAGCACGTGGTATGGGTACTTGCTGTGTAGCTGGTTGTGGTGAAGTAAAGATAAATGAAGCAGAAAAGTACTTCCTGGACAAGAATGGCAAGAAGTATGTTGAAGGTGATTGGATTTCACTTGACGGTTCAACAGGTAATGTTTATGGAGATAAGCTTCCAACAGTTGAGCCTGAGATGACTGGTGATTTTTCTACCCTTATGCAGTGGGCTGATGAAATCAGAACTCTCAAAGTAAGAACCAATGCAGATACTCCAAATGATGCTGCACAGGCTATAAAGTTCGGAGCTGAGGGTATTGGACTCTGCCGTACAGAGCATATGTTCTTTGAGTCAGATAGAATTCCTGCAATGAGAGAAATGATAGTTGCAAGAACAGAAGACCAGAGAAGAAAGGCTCTTGATAAGCTGCTACCTATGCAGAGAAGCGATTTTGAAGGCTTATTTACTGAAATGCAGGGCTATCCAGTAACTATCAGATTCCTGGATCCACCTCTACATGAATTCCTGCCACAGGCTGACGAAGATATTGCTGCTCTTGCAGGAGAAATGGGTATGACCTTTGAAGATTTAAAGGGAATAGTTGCTGATTTACATGAATTTAATCCAATGATGGGACATAGAGGTTGCCGTCTAGCAGTATCGTACCCTGAAATTGCAGAAATGCAGACAAGAGCGGTAATTGAAGCTGCTATCAATGTAAACAAAGGTGGCATGTCAGTTATTCCTGAAATAATGATTCCATTGGTTGGTGATATCAAGGAATTGAAGTTTGTAAAGGATATAGTTGTTAAGACCGCTAATGAAGTAATTGCAGCTGCTGGCGTTAAGCTTGAATATAAGGTTGGAACAATGATAGAAATTCCTAGAGCAGCTGTTACAGCTGATGAGATTGCAAAAGAAGCTGAGTTCTTCTCATTTGGTACAAATGACTTAACTCAGATGACATTTGGCTTCAGCCGTGATGATGCTGGTAAGTTCTTGGAAGATTATTATACAAAGAAGGTTTATGAGTCTGACCCATTTGCTAAGCTTGATCAAAATGGCGTTGGAAAGCTTGTTGAAATGGCTGTTAAGCTTGGTAAGCAGACTAGACCTGATATTAAGCTGGGTATATGTGGGGAACATGGTGGTGATCCATCATCAGTAGAATTCTGCCACAGAGCAGGACTCAACTATGTTTCCTGTTCACCATTCAGAGTGCCAATAGCTAGACTTGCTGCTGCACAGGCTGCAGTTGGTGGAGCTGGATTGGGACAGAAGTAAGATATAGAGCTATTGATAGCCTTGAATTTAAGGTGATTATGCAAGTATAAGAACACGGTGTTGGTAGATATTTTATTTACCAACACCTTTTTTACACGTATTATAAAAGCAGTCAAGTGCAAACTTGACTGCTTTTATAATACGTGTAAAAAAGGGAAAGTATACTCTAGTTACAAACTGGTTAGCAAAAAGGAAAAATGTTCTTAGTTACAAACTGGTGGACAAGTATTGCTCATTTTAGTCTGGTGCTGGTAATTGAAAAGAACACATTTGTTTCGGCCAGTTCTCTTTGCTTCATACAAAGCTATATCAGCTTTTTCTCTAATATCATTTATTTCTCGAACATAATCTGGAAAGCAGGCAACACCCACTGATACTGTAATGTTTATCTCTTTACCATCTGAAAGTTTAATAGGAGTGCTAGCAACATTCCTTCTAATTTTTTCAGCAATCTCCATCCCAATGTCAGGAATACAGTCGTGTAATATAACCGAAAATTCTTCTCCACCGTTTCTTGAAACTATATCTGTTGAACGGCAGGATTTTTTCAGTATGGAGCTTAATACTTGCAATACTATATCTCCTTCTAGATGGCCATATGTATCGTTTACCTTTTTAAAAAAGTCTATATCAATGGCGAGAAGGCACAAGGGTAAATCATTTTCAACAGCCCTGTTCTTGGCATTATTGTATAAGGTATCAAAGCTTCTGACATTATTTAATCCAGTTAAAAAATCATGACCTGATTCAGAACGGTATTTTCTATATGATTGTCCAAGCAACTGAAGCTTGTTAGTATATAAGTATGTGAAAACCCCTAATAGGATATAGCTTATACTATGTGTGGCAATGATGGTAAGTCTTATATTAGGATCCTCTATAAGGATAAAATATAATATTTCTGCAACAAGTAATGATGCTCCTAAGCTAACTAACCATAGTTTTTCTCTAGATTTTACAAGACTATTTACCACTATACATATCAGTATTACAATAATTAACCCCAAAATACCTACAGTTGAAACAAAATTTATACCATGTAATAAAAGCCTTCCAGTAAATATAATAAAAAAGGTAAGGATACCAGATGTAAGCCCGCAGCTAAAGTAGGAAAGCATTAGTGGTAAATATCTATAATCCACTAGTACATTATCCCCCGCATTTACACTAAAAATCATTAATATAATCCCCAGGACACCATAAATAAAGCCTAGAAAGAGCTTAAATACACGCCTGGAATTACTATTGATCTCAGTTTTAATAAAATAAATGTAGATTATACTTATAAATGAAACAAGAAAAGCAGCATTAATAAAATAATTCGTTAACATTTATTCACCTCAGTTACATTTTACTATGTTTTGTATAAAAAGGGAAATACATTTATTTAAAAATAATATAAGAAATAGTATAATTATATATACATATAAGACAATTGGTGTTGTAATGTCGAGTAGTTTATACATAAAATATTAAACGGAGGTCATTGAGATTACTTTTAAAGAATTTATATTTTATATGTACAGGCTTGGCAACATATAGTGCAGTATAATAATTAAAAACTTAGGGGGATTCAAATGCTAAATTATCAAGAGCTTGCAAAATTAGGAGATACAAGAACTTCAAGATTTGTTGCGGGAACATCATTTATTATGTATACCTATTTAATAATAGGTTCTATGTTTTCTTTAATTTGGACTGCTATAGCGATGTTTAGAAATCCGGACGCTTTATTTTCTGAAAATGTTTTAAATCCGGCTTCATCACCTAATAATATTTTAGATTCGTTTATGAGTGTGCCAGAACAATATATTATGACAAACTTTACTATATATTTTATGCTGCTTGGTGTGTTTGTGGCAGTACGGTATATTCACTATAGACCGTTTAAAAGCATTATTACACAAAGCCCCAAAATATCTATTAGTAAACTGATGATTGGAATTTTTGGCTATGGGGTACTGCTTTTTGCGAGTTCATTTGTAGATTACCTGCTATACCCTGAAACATACTCATTTAGCTTTGACCCAGCACAGTTTTGGATAATGTTACCCATTATACTTATAATGACACCTATTCAAACAACAGCTGAAGAACTGGTTTTCAGAGGTTATGTATTACAAGGCTTCGGGCTTAAGGTTAAGAATGGTTGGTTACTCTCGTTAATCTCTGGTGTTATTTTTATGCTCCCACATTTAGCAAACCCAGAGGTGTTTGCATCAACAAAGATGAGTGCGTTTGATACTATATGTACTGTATTGAATTATTTCGTAGTAGGAGCATTGCTGGCTATTGTAACTATTAAGTCAAATTCATTGGAAATAGCTATAGGTGTACATGCCATTAACAATCTATTTTGCTTTTTAGTTGTAAGCTTTCCAGACGCAGCGCTAGCAACTAATACTATTTTCTTTACCTCAAATTTTGACCCTGTAATGCAACTGGTATATACTTTAATAATATCTGTTGCATTCTATGGAATAGTAACGCTATTTGTAAAATTAAAGCCGCAGTTATTCTATGATGTACAAAGTAAGCAGTTGGAAAATGTTAAAACTATAAACTAGTAGTGGTGAAAATATGCTGTAAATATAGCAGTGGTGAAAATATGCTGTAATATAGCAGAGGCATCAAGAAATAGAAACATATTAATAACAAAATAGTAGTGAAATAGCAGGGCAACAAAGTGGTGGCATTTAAATAGCCAGCAGCTAAGCAATACTTTATAATTTAAATATAAGAAATTAATAAATTAGGAGTTTAGATGAGCATCAAAATTATTTATGGCAGGGCTGGCAGCGGGAAATCTCAACAGTGCCTTGAAGAAATCAAACTGAACTACCTTGCAGGAAACAAAAAAATTATATTAATTGTGCCCGAACAGTTTACCTTTGAAGCAGAGCGTGCCTTATCAGCAAAGCTTGAGCAAGGTGGAATTATTGGAGCAGAGGTTCTAAGCTTTAGGCGTTTGGCTCACAGGGTAATGAATGAAGTTGGGGGAGTAACAGCCCCTCTTATTCATCCTGCCGGTAAATGCATGATTATTTATCGCATATTGGACAAGCTTAAGGATGAATTGTCTATTTTTAGCAAGTCTGCTGATAGCAAGGGATTTGTCAATACTATTTCTACCCTTATTACAGAAATGAAGCGTTACGAGGTCAACCTTCAACTTTTGGAGAAAACCATTGAACAGTTGGAGGACGCATACTTAAAACAAAAGCTGACCGAAATAAGTACTATTTATCAAGAGTTTGAAAAAATGCTGGGAGAACGCTTTAGGGATGCTGATGATGAGCTTACTCAGTTATCCAAGAAAATAGTAGAGTCAGAACAATGTCGTGGTGCAAGTATATGGATAGATGGCTTTTCGGGCTTTACCCCTCAAGAATATTCAGTAATAGAACAGCTTTTGCTGGTTGCAAATGATATTACCTTAACCCTATGCACTGATGTTCTGGTGGAGGAGGACGGAATCCAGGACACAGATGTATTCAGTTCAGTCAAATATTCATACAAGAAGCTAATGCGCATTGCTAACAGTGTAGGGTCAGTAATAAAAACACCGGTAAATGCAAACAGCTTTAATAATGGAAAACTGTTCAGAATGAAGGATAGCGACGAGCTAATCCACCTTGAGAGCAATTTCTTTAGTTACCCCAATAAGTCCTTTAGTGCCAAAACTGAGGATATTATTCTGTTTGAGGCGGGTAATATTTATACTGAGGTGGAACAGTGTGCTAAGTATATAATTAACCAGTGCAGGGACAATGGAAGAAGATATAGGGATATCTCTGTGGTTACAAGAAATCTTGAAGGCTACAAGAATATTGTTGAGGCAATTTTTTCAGAATATGAGATACCTTTCTTTATTGATTCAAAGTCGGATATTACTAATCATCCTTTGGTGAGACTTGTACTGTCCATGTTGGATATATTCAATAATAATTGGACATATGAGGATGTTTTCAGCTATTTAAAGGCAGGGCTTCTCTCAATACCGTCAAGTGATATTGATCTGATTGAAAACTATGTGCTTGCATGTGGAATAAGGGGGAGCAGATGGTATCAGGCCGAAGACTGGAAAATGAGTCCTGAGCTGTTTTCTGACAAGAATGAGGGGCAGGATGAAGAATTTTTATTACGCATTAATGAAATTAGAGCAGCAATAATAGAACCGTTGGTTGAATTCAGAGGACGAACAAAAGGCAGAAATACAGCTGCTGCTTTTTGTGAAGCCATTTATGTATTCTTAGAAAAAACAGGCGTATATATAAAGATTACACAGTTAGTTGATTACTTTAATGAAAATGGACAAAGACGACTTGCTAGCGAATATCAGCAGGTGTGGAATATCCTCATGGATGTGTTTGACCAGATAGTGGAGGTAATGGGTGAGGAGACTGTGTCAACACAGCGCTTTACCAATATTTTTAGGATAGGTCTGGCTGAGTACAAGATATCCACCATTCCTGCATCTGTTGACCAGATTATTGTAGGTAGTGCAGAGCATTCAAAAAGCACCAATGTTACCGATGTATATATTTTAGGTGTAAATGATGGAGTGTTTCCCTCAACTGGCATGGACGAAGGAATATTAAATGATCAGGATAGAAATACCCTTCTGGAGAAGGGGTTAGAGCTTGCAAGTGATACAAGAGCAAAGGCTTTTGATGAGCAATTTTTAATATACAAGGCTTTGACTGCTGCTTCTAAGCGACTAACATTAAGTTGGCCTGTTGCCGATAGTCAGGGCAAAACTCTAAGGCCCTCTACCTTAATATCCAGGCTAAAAAGAATATTCAGCAATATTACAACTAAGAGCAATGTTGCTAAAAATACTGACGGTAATGTAAAAACTACTGACAGCAATGCTACTAATACTGCTGGCCACAATGCTACTATTACTACTGACAGCTACTTGGACAACATTGCAGCAAAGAATCCAGCATTTCGCCAGTTGGTATGTCAGCTAAGAGGACTCTCTGATGGAGATGCGGTAGATGCCTTTTGGAAAGAGGTATATGCATGGTTTTTACAGCGTGATGATTGGAGAAGCCAATGTGAAATGTTGGCTTATGCCCTAAATTATAAAAATATTTCGAATGCAGTGAACAGAGAAAAAGTACTCTCTTTGTATGGCACTAATGCGCGCTCAAGTGTATCTAGGATAGAGAAGTACTCCGTTTGCCCCTTTGCATATTATGTTCAATTTGGTCTAAAAGCAAAGGAAAGGAAGTTTTTCCAGCTCAGAGCACCTGATGTTGGAAGCTTTATGCATGCTGTGATTGAGAAGTTTGCAGCAGTTCTAATAGAGAATGAAATGACATGGCGTGATTTTGATAGAGATTGGTGTAATGAACAGGTGGGGCTCATAGTATCAGATGTATTATCACAGATAAAGATGTCCTCTATCACATCGTCAGCTAGATATAAGGCATTAATGACAAGACTTAAAAGAGTTATTGCTAGGTCCATTTGGATGATTGCGCAGCATATCAGAATGGGTAGCTTCTACCCGGCTGGCTACGAAGTGGACTTTGGTGAAAAGGCAGAGCTGCCACCGGTTGTAGTTGAATTAGGTACCGGTGAAAAGGTTAGTTTCATTGGCAGAATTGACAGGGTGGATACGCTAGAGACTGAAGAGGGAACTTATGTTAGAATTGTTGATTATAAATCGGGAAATAAGGACTTTAGCCTCAGTGATGCTTTAAATGGATTACAATTGCAGCTTATAACCTATATGGATGCCTTGCAGGAAGGGGCAGCAAACAAGTTTAAAGGCCCAATAATACCGGGTGGCATGCTGTATTTCCGGCTTGATGACCCTATAGTGAGTGCAAAAAGCGGTACAGATTCAAGCGATATTGAGCTTGCAATAATGAAAAAGCTCAAGATGAATGGCTTGCTGCTAGGAGAAGTAAAGCTGATTACCGAAATGGATAACAGTATTTCTGGAACTTCTATTATTATACCTGCCAGGATCAATAAGGATGGACAGCTCGGAAAGCCATCATCAACTGCTTCGAGGGAGCAGTTCTCTATGCTAAGAGCATATACAAAAAGGCTGTTAACAGATCTGTTTACAGAGATAATGAAAGGGAATGTAGCTATAAGACCTTATAGAAAAAATAAGCAGACGGGATGCGATTATTGCAGCTATCAAGCGGTTTGTCAGTTTGACCCTACAATGAGTGATAATAGCTATCGTCAATTGTTTGACAAGAAGGATGATGAGGTATGGAGTATTATGAAAGGAACGGACAGTGTAAATGGCAGATAACAAATGGACCAAAGAGCAACAAAGCGCTATAGATAGAAGAGGCTGTAATCTTCTGGTTGCGGCTGCTGCTGGCGCTGGTAAAACTGCGGTATTGGTTGAGCGAATTATCAAAAAAATAACTGATCCTGACAACCCAGTGGACGTTGATAGTCTGCTTATCGTTACCTTTACAAATGCTGCAGCAACCGAGATGAAGGAGAGAATAGGGGAGGCTATTTCCAAAGAACTAGAGAAACAACCTGATAATAAAAATATACAGAGACAGCAAACCTTACTGAATAAAGCAGATATAACAACCATACATTCCTTTTGTCTAAGTGTTATACGCAATAACTTTCAGTGCTTGGATATTGACCCAAAATTCAGGATTTTGGATGAAACAGAAGCTTATCTATTGAAACTGGAAACTCTTAATGACCTCTTTGATAGCTTGTATGAAGAAGAAAATGACAGCTTTACAGGAAACAAGGAGAATTATTTTAGTTTGCTGGAAAGCTATGGAGGCAATAGAGATGACCTTGCTATCCAAGACATGGTGCTTGAGGTTCATTCCTTTATTCAAAGCAGCCCGTGGCCTGAACAATGGCTGGATAAGGCTGTTGAAATGTTTAATATAGCAGTTGAGGACTTTGGAGTTACCAAGTGGGGTAGCATTATTATAAACAGCATTAGTATGGTGCTTAAAAGCCTTGCTACCCAGCTAGAGGATTGCTTGGCTCAGCTCGTAAATGCTGAGGGCTTGACTAAATATATAGATGTATTTAATGATGATCTCAATATGGTAAATTGCATAATATCAGCATGTAATAAGGGTATGTGGGATGAAGTATTTTCACTGGTTCAGGGCTATAGCTTTTCTAGACTTCCCACAAGTGCAAAAAATGCCGATGAGAATGTAAAGGAAAAAGTCAAGGAGACGAGAGAGGAACTTAAGACATATATTAAAAAGCTACAAGAGGATGTTTTTTATTGTAAATCGGAGGATATGCTAAATGAGCTCAACAAGCTATATCCACTGCTAAAATGTCTTTCTCACCTTGTTTTGGACTTTGACAGACAGTATCAGGAAAGAAAGAAGCAAAAGACTGCAGTGGACTTCAACGACCTTGAGCACTTCTGCCTCAAAATCCTCACTAAAGAGGGAAAAGAAAAGGCATCCGACATTGCAAAAAACTATAGGCGTAAATATTCTGAAATAATGGTTGATGAGTATCAGGACAGTAATGATGTCCAAGAAATTATCATAAAGACCATTTCAAGTGAAGATGAAGGCAAGCCCAATGTATTTATGGTAGGGGATGTAAAACAGAGTATTTACCGGTTCAGGCAGGCAAAACCAGATCTTTTTATGAATAAATATAGATCATATTCACCACAAGAAGCACCATACAGCAAAATCGTGCTGGACAAAAACTTCCGAAGTGGCAGAGAGGTCGTAAATTCAGTTAACTTTATCTTCCGGAGTATAATGTCAGAGCTTGCTGGCGAACTGGATTACAAAAATGAAGAAGAGCTAAGGTATGGAGCAGAGTATTATGACATACCTTCGGATAAACCGACAGATGGCAGGCAAACTGAGATTTATATAATGGAGACCCGCCCGACTGAAGAGCTGGGGAATGAGAGTGCGACGGGTAGTGTGGGTGAACTGAGTACTACCGTGGGGCAGAGCCCTACCACTGCGACGGGTAGTGCGGGTGAACAGGGCGCTGCCGTGGGGAAGAGTAATATAGATGGTGCACAGGAGCTCGGTACTACCGTGGGGCAGAGCCCTACCACTGCGACGGGAAGTGTGGGTGAACAGGGCGCTGCCGATGCAGCTGATTTTGACGATGAAAATGAAGAGCCACTAGATAACATCCAGCTTGAGGCAAGAATGGTTGCAAAACGCATTTTAGAGCTTATGAGTGGGGATAAAGAAGGTAATACATTTAAAGTTTATGACAAGAAAAACAAGGCATATAGAAACATTGAATACAGAGATATAGTAATACTACTTCGAACAACAAAGAATTGGAGTGAAATATTTTTACAGGAACTTGCCAGATATGGAATTGCTGCATTTGCAGATACCGGGGCAGGATTTTTTAAGACCACCGAAGTACAGGTAATGATGTCATTGTTGCAAATAATTGACAACCCTTATCAGGATATTCCTTTGCTTTCGGTACTGAGGTCACCTATTGCAGGTTTTTCTTCAGATGACTTGGCAGACCTAAGGCTTACTACTAGAAGTAAGCACTTATATGATGCACTTCTAGCTTTAGCAGAGGTGGATAGTGAAGCTGGGAAGAAAGCAGCACATATAGCTGCTAAGCTTACAAAGTATCGTGAGATTTCTCATTATATGCCCACTGACAGGTTGCTGTGGCACTTGTACAATGATACAGGCTATATGAGTATTGTGGGTGCATTACCTAGTGGAGAGAAACGGCAGGCCAATCTGAGAATGCTTTTTGAAAAGGCTCTCCAGTTTGAAACAACCAGTTTCAAGGGCTTATTTAACTTTATTAATTTTATTGACAAGCTCAAGACAAGTAAGGGTGATATGGGTAGTGCCAAGGTTCTTGATGATAATGATAATTTTGTCAGAATAATGAGTATTCACAAAAGCAAAGGGCTTGAATTTCCAGTGGTTTTTCTAAGTGGCTGCGGCAAGAAATTTAATATGCAGGATATATACAGAAGTATTCTCTTGCATCAGGAAATTGGTTTTGGCCCAGATATAGTTGATATTACCCGTTTTAAATATGCTTCTGTGGCAAAGCTCGCTATTCAGATGAAGGTTCGCACTGAGACTCTCTCAGAGGAAATGAGAATACTCTATGTTGCTATGACAAGAGCTCGAGAAAAGCTTATTATTACTGGTTCTGTCAGAAAGCTGGACAGTGCAAAAAAGAAATGGCTGGATATGGCAAAAAGCGATTCGAATTGCAAACTGGAGCCATATAATATGCTAAAGGCCCAGAACTATCTAGACTGGATTTGTTCAGCGCTCACAAGACATGAGGATTGTGGTGAATTGTTAGGTGCTTGCAGTAAATTCTTAGGTGATTCCAGTAAGTTATTAGGTGATTCCAGTAAGTTATTAGGTGATTGCAGTTTCAGAGATGAGAATAGCTTTATAGCTGGGGATGAAACAACTGATACAAACAATGATAGTTTAAAATCTCATTGGCAAGTATATTTCTGCAAGGAAGGGGATTTGCCCTGTTGTTCAGATGATACCCAAGCACAGCAGAGTAATAGTTTGGAGCAGTGGCTCATGGGCTCAGCCGACGACAGTAGTGAGTATTGCAGGCAGGAGATAGATAGGCGGCTGAGCTGGGAATACAGTGGCAGTGAGCTTTCAACTATTCCACCTAAATTCTCGGTAACTGAGTTGAAAAGATTGTTCTCTACCGGTGAGGAAGATGGTGAAAAGTTGCTTGAGCGTCCCGTTATGAAGAAACCATTATTCCTACAGGGTAAAAAACAATTGTCTGGTGCAGAAAAGGGAAGTATCTTACACTTTGTGTTACAGCATCTCGACTTTAACGATTTTGATATTAAGAAACAGATTGATTTAATGGTACAAAAAAATCTACTGTTGCAAAATCAGGCTGATAGTATTAGGATTGACAGAATTGAGAAGTTCATGAAATCTGATCTAGCGAGCAGGATGAGAAATGCACCCGTTCTGAATCGTGAGATACCATTTCACCTTGAGATACAGTGCTCATCTATCCCTGCATACAGTCATATTAATGACAATGAAATAATACTTTTACAGGGGGTAATTGACTGCTATTTTGAAGAGGATGGAGAGATTACTCTAGTAGACTATAAAACAGACTATGTATCAGAAGTGAATGATGAATTACGGGATAAATATAGGTTACAGCTTGATTATTATGCTCAGGCTTTAACTCGGCTCACTGGTAAGGTAGTACGCCAAAAATATATATATTTGTTTTCGATTGGGGAACAGCTAGATATATAGGTTTAAATGGAGTAGGTTTAAATGAAGTACGATTAATAGAAGTATGTTTAATAGATGTAAATATTACCACTATATTTTGCTCCAACTTTTCAAAAAATATAGTGGTAAATCTATTGACATCAGATGTTAAGCAATGCTATAATACGTTTTGTCCACAAGACATTGCCGATTTGTGTAACGGTAGCACAACTGACTCTGGATCAGTCTGTCAGGGTTCAAATCCTTGATCGGCAGCCATATAAGAACCTATACTTTGTTATTAAAGTATAGGTTCTTTGCATTGTCTAGTTACTATGCGGACCATGGGATAAGGGCTTTTTTTATATCTACTAGTTTATTCTGAGGAAAACCTTTTGAAAATACGATCAGCAAATGAAAGAGTATTCTTCATGATTGAGTTTTATGTAAAATTATGCTAATATATGAAAGTAATTGTAATTAGTAAAGCATGGGAGGGAAAAATGGCCGAAACTAATACAACTTTAAAACGATATATTAACAGGAACAATCAGAGGAATTTTGGTTGTACTTATGAGACGGGATCGTATCGATTGAGTAAAAAGGAGGTATTCTAATGATATGCAAAAATTGTGGAAACAAACTGCCAATAAACGCAAACTTTTGTGGCAAATGCGGAACTAAGATTATTATTGAGCGCAAATGTGCACAGTGCGGTGAGCTACTGGCACTGGGTGATAAATTTTGTATAAAATGTGGTACGAAATACTCTGATGTTATGCCTTCGCAACAATCCACCGCAAAAGGGACGTCCATAACCTCCATATCAGCACACGCATCACAGACGTTATCTAAGAGTCGGATAGCACGAAGAAGTGATTTGTTTATGCTCGGTAAAAAATGCAGAAACTTTGACTGTGCCCTTATAACTTATGGGAACCGTTGTAATGATTTTGCGTTTTATGACGGTTATTTATACAGGGCGGATACTGATGCAGTATATACGAGTATAATAAAGATACATCAAAAGACATTAAAAACGGAGAGTATTGCGGAGTTTCACGAAGATTACGGTAATATATGCGGTGTGAACAGCACTGGTATTTTTCTTTCAAAACTTGGCAATCGGGAAGAAAAAACGGGCATCAATTATATGAACATTACCTGCGTGGGCTTTGACGGAAATGTTATAGGTATAATTAAGACCGAGTCGGAAGGCATGGACGAAGAAGGTTATGATATTAATTATATAAAGTGGTCATTTATCATTGACAATAATTTATATATAGCTTACGGATTGGGTGTCAAGAGAGTCGATATAAAGAGTGGAAACGTCGATATAATTTATAAAGTGGAAGGTAGACGAGAAGAGAGAATGTTCCATATTGATAAAGTTGCCGCCGATTCAGATCATGTCTACTTTAACATGGTGGCTGATGAGCACCAGAATATTGAATATAACGGACATACATACCGTTTGTTGGAACCACATAATGAGTATTGGTATTGCTATAATATAATAACCGGAAAAATTCAATGCATAAGTTCATCCAAACGAGATTTGCGAGATTTATTTGAGTCTCCTGCAGATATATGTAATGAGATTTACGACGAGGATGAGGGAGACTGGGTTTATAATCAAGTTTTTATGAATGACCCTGATTTTTTGAATATCAAGGCAGTTGATATCGAGAAGGGGATTGTTTGGACACTTGGTAATGACAACATGCTCACAGCTAGAGAAATTAAGTCAAAACTTGTGTGCCAGAATTCCAAGTGGAAGTATAATAATTCAAATGCTGGTATTATTTACTTCGACGGAGAGTTGATGCTAGAGGCACTGAATTACTATACCATTACCTCTTACGATAAAAATGGGAATCAGCAGGGTATCGTCGGGTTTGGGAATAAATATTTTTATGATAACCGAGGGCATGGCGTATGTGAAAATATAGTGGTTGAAGGTGAATATGTTTATGGAGATTTTGACGCTAATAATAAATTGTTAAGGTTCGATATAAATAAAATGTATATTATTGAACCAGCTCCTGAGGCTTATGTCAAAAAAGTTATTGCAGCACCTAACAATTAATTATTAACACTTGTTTTTATTTTGATTAATAAAAGGGTAATCTATATGCCAAAGTGTAAATATTCAAAAGAGATAAAAGTAAATCTACCATATTGTGCTTGCAAGTCTCCTAAGGCTGAAATAAGACTCATTATTGCGGAATTACTAGAGAGTGTAATTTGCCAGTTATGGGATGTATGACTGGTACTAAACAAATTAGTAACTGGTGGACTCTGTTCATTGGAGGAAAAGCAGATGATAACGTAAAAACTCCATCTAAATGCGACTACTATGTTTAAGCAACAGATGAAGCTGTAGCCTCATGCAAAAATATCATAATAAGTGCAACTAAGGTAAAGTATTACTGCAGTAAATCTAATAAAATGTTTCATTATTAAATGGATATTGTGTCAAAAGACCATTACATAATAAAAACAAGCGCTAATATTCTACATTTCATAAAAAAATGAGATTAGATTTTCGATTAAGAGCATCAATACTGACCCACTTTTGAAGGTTACAGCTCAGAAGTTGGCATCATATCTAGAATATGTAGGTGGCTTTGTTACTAATCTTTCATCGCTGCCGAATGATACTCAATATCTATATATTGCTGATTTTAATAATACCTTAAAGCATAGATATCAAATCTATGTGAAGAATAAGTTCGATATTCTATCTGTAAAGGGTGAGGTAAGTATGCCTTCGTTTACAAAAGATGGACGCTTTCATGTGAAAGAGGAAGCAATAGACATTTTGAGAAAGAGCTTAGACTTTTGTAGAAGTCTGCTTAATGACTCTAGAGATTTTGTCGAGCAGTATTATGCGACGAATGAATGCAATTATGTTTCTCATAGAATTTATAATCCGCAAACATACTTACTTTTTAAATCCGAAGAGGATTATAAAGCAATGCGTTCACCAAAGAATCATTATTATTACATAGAAGTTGATGTATCAAATATTCCTGAAAAAGTTCAGATTATGCTGTGTTGTGATAGGATGGACAAAACAGAGGAAGAGGAAAAATCGTTGGAGTGCTTCAATTCACCATATCAAATTATTATGATGAGAGAAATAGGCTCCAACAAAATAGTTGGAATTCTTAAACCTGATGATTCAGAAACATACAAACTTAGTGATGAACATGAATTGATATATCGTCAGTATTCCTCGATAACATCTGGATATGAACATGAAATGTTTACTGCAATATGCGGTGATGATACCTTTCATTACTACCCATTTTTAAGTGATTCGACGATAAACATAATTAAGGAAGAATAATATAAAACCATCTCGGCCAGTATTTTGGTTTGGGAGGGATATTTTTTACAAATAATTAAATATGTATTGCTTTGCCCCAGGGACAATGTTATATAATAGATATTGTCAGGAGGTGATGACGTGGGATACCAAGTCAAATGGGTAGAAGATAATCTTGGAGTAACACGTAAAGCATTACGTAATTTTGAGAAACTTGGTTTAATGCCACCGAATGAAGGTGGTGGGTATCGTGATTACTCCGATGAAGATATTGACCGAATCTGGAAGATAAAACTCCTTCAGGGAATGGGATATTCTTTGAAAGAGATAGAAAGTATATTTGAGGGTGAAAACTTTGATTTTGATTCTTCGCTTGAAAAAAAGATAAAAGAACTGGAAGAAGAGAAATCAAAAGTTGAGAAACATCTAGGTTATGCTCAGAATATAAAACTAACAGGACGTTTTCCCTCAAGACCTAAAAATATGGGTTCTGTTACTTTTGGAGAGTTCTATGAAAAATCGTTAAATGAATGGAATGTCAATTCAGACCCTGAAGCGAAAAAGTATAAGGAACTGGCAGATTTAATCCTTAATACGCCAGAGGAGGAATTCCAAGACACCGATATAGGAAGACTATTCGAGTTCCTTCAAGGTTTGCAAGAAATGGTATCAAACACAGATGAGTTTATGATGGAAAAAGTGATTCCAATTGAAATTCTTAAAAGGAAGGAAAACGGCCCAGCAGACAAGGAGGTAAAGTTACTAGTAAAAATCCTTTATGAGAACCGTATTAGTAGTACTCCTGAATTAGCAGATATGACACTAAATCAATTCGTAAGATTTGAAGCGTCTAGCTATATTTCGGGAGATGTTGCTCGAATGAAAGAGAGAGAATATGGTAAGGCTGGTTGCTTGTTTATTGCAGATGCTATAGCAGTTTTTGGTGGCTATGGTTGTTACGATGAAGTAGAAGATTAAGGAGAATTAGTATGGAACAGAATTGGGATTATGCGGAATTGTCGAAGGCAGCAAAAGCGGCAGGAGGGCCGGAGAAATATGTTGAAATGTTAGAACTAGCAAGCAAGGATGCAGGAAGAATGGAAATGCTTCCTTGGATTGGGGTTGCTGCAGTAGGTGCATCACTACTTACAGCAGCAACAATAAAGGTCGTAGACTATTTTAAATCAAAAAAGAAAACGAACCAAAATGAGATTGAGCTTGCAAAAGAAGAAATCATTAAGGGCATCAAGGAATACGATGCTGCACACGAGACCAAAGGAGGAAACGAGGATGTCAATTGAAGTAAGCGTACTGGGTAAGTACAAAATGGCTTATGGGACAGAGGTTGAGATAAGCTATACTTGTCCACATTGTGGAGAAAGTGTTACAGACACTATTTGTTTTAGCAGTGATATACAAAACTTCGTAGCAGAAGTGTACGACCATGAATGTCCAGAGTGCGGAGAAAGCAATGATGTAAGTGTAGATTTGTATTAAGTTACCTATGAAAAATATTCCATGATGAAGGAGGTGCGAACTATGCAGATGTGCCCTCATTGTGGAAAAGTATATGATGAATCTGAGGATGCTAGTTGTCCACGTTGTCATCCAGACAAAGACGACGGAAGTGAACGTACAGTAATTGTCCATCAATATGACATAGGTAATAATATTGATGCAAATAATTATTTGCTTGCTTTACTTATTGAGTCAGAAAATGATTTATACATGCTTCGTATTGCAGGAGACTTGCTGACAGGAGGTGATACTTTCATCAGTACTGGGAAAGGATATGATTTTGGACTAAATCTTGCGTATGTTGTTTCAGTAAAGGCAAAGCTAGCTTTGATGCAGAATGATATTAAGAAAGCTGGTTTACTTGTGGGAGTAGCTTCAGATGCGTTGTTGGAAAAAGCAAACAAACATTTTTATTAATTGTGGTTATGTATATTTAGGCATTAAGGATACAGAGAATGCAGGAAAATGTGTAGAAGAAATAGAAAGATATATTAAGAGCTGTTTATATACTGATCCGGAGAAAGTCCAAAACAATGGTGATTATGCGGATATGTCGGCATTGAAATGGAAAAACAATGTATTTAAGAATGAAAATGTTATTGAGTAAGAATTGTTTTGGAACATGCAAAAGAACATCGAGAGACTTCCTGAATATGTTCATTTGCAGAGATTTCTTGTAAAGTTTATTATTAGTGCTACTGCTTTGGCAGATAAAACCGTCCAATATTTTGAAAATGCTGTTGAGGCGTATAAATATTTATTTGAATTGATACTCCGGCACCAGCTCTATTTGACGAACTTACTAATTTGAGAAATATTGCGGAAAAGCTCCTTAGTAAAGATTGCGAGTTATGGTATAAGAGTTGGTAGGCTGCTCAAGCAACAAAAAGATAACTAATGTATAAAAATAATTTACTTTTATAGGTGAGATTATGGTATTAGAAAAAATTTTACAATTAATAGTGGCTTTCGTAATTGTGACGTTTATCAGTGGAATTGTTATAAGACGTTCAGAAACTCTTGATAAAATGCCAAGGCACTTTGTGACAAAGATTGGTACAGTGACTGCAGTGATAGGATTCTCATTGTATTTCATAGGGTACTTGCCGAATGAGTTTGATTTTTTTCTATACTTTCAGGCGTTTATCAGAGCGCTGTTCAGCACAATAAGAATGTTTCTTGCAAATGATGATTTCGGCTATTTATCGTCAATTCATCCTTCGCTTACGAGTACCAATAGTTTTATTACTGATTTCGATAAGGCTATTAATATAAGCCTTGTAACAAAATTGTATATTCTACTTTTATGGATTGTAAATACCGTTGCTGTTTCTATAACCTTTACGTTAGCTATGTCAATATTTGGTCAACGGCTTTTATTCAGGATCAGGATGTTTGCTGGATGCTGGGGTAATACCTACATAATATTTGGTGTAAATAATAAGTCTCTTTATTTTGCAGAAAGCCTTTATGACAGGAAGAAAAGTGCAAGCATTGTGTTTATAGGAAAGGATGTCTCGGAAAAAGACAAAAAAAGGATATTTAGCATAGGTGCAGCACTTTATGACGATGATTATGTGAAGGAAGACAAATTAAACCCAAGGATGATTAAGACAATAGATCTTGATAAAGAAAGCAAGCTAAGGAATGTATTATGCAAATTTGATGAAACACTTAATGAAATTATAATGACTCATAAGGACGGTCGGTTCAACAAGCTAAAGCTGTTTGTTTTCAGCAAGCTTTCCGCAATATGTAAAATGTATTCGATGAAAAAATACATAGTGTATGCATTTTCTGACAATGATCTGGAGAACTATACATTTATCAATTATTTGAAGAATTATTTTATCAGTGAATACAGGGTATTCTATAAAATCATTGAGAGGCTTACTGTCTATATGCAGACTGACAACATAGTTTATATAGATGAACTAGAAAAACTCCGGGAAATTGACGAAGATTACGAATTTAAAAAACTCAGAAAAATTAAAGAAGATGATAAATTAGATTTTCGTATTTTTGGTGAGGGTAGTCTTGCAGCTAAAAATCTTTTAAAAAAGTCTCCAGTCTATAATGCTTTGAAAATAGCGAATGGGCTTGCGTGTGAAGAATTGAACATTCTTATTCTTGGCTTTGGGAGAGTGGGAAGAGCTGTTCTTAGAGAAATAATTTCTCAAGGTATATTTTATACTAAAAATGGTACTGGAACGGTAGTGCCAAATAGGGTACATGCCTATATTGTGGATGATCACGCTGACGTGCAGGAGTCTAAACTTAAGCTCAAATATCCCCAGCTAACCAAGAATTTTGATATAAAGTTTATTAGGATGGATGCCACTGGGAGTGGTTTCCTCAAATATATGGAAAATGACCATATTATTAATATGAAATATGTAATAGTAACGCTCGGAGATGACTATAAAAATGCAAGAATAGCTATGGAGTTAAAGGAATTATATGTAAAAATGGAACTTAAGGCTCCAATAATATTCGCACATATAAGAGATGAGGGAGATGAGAATCAGCATCTTCCAATGGCTATTAAGTCGTTTGGGAGTTTCAAGGAGATCTACAGAAATGAACATTTGACGGATAATGATGTTTATTATTACGCAGTTTTGTTCAAAAGCCTGTATAACATAATAAATGAAGTCGAGCAAAAAATTAAAAAAGTAAAAGATGTAGATAAAAAACATCAATGTGAAGAGCTTAAAACAAATATTGTTTTGAAAGAATTCTGTGATTCGGTGAATGCTTTTAATAATTTAAAACTAGGTAGTTTTGGAAGAAATGAGTATACAGAACAGGAACTAGAATTTGAGAAGCAGAGGATAATTGAACAAATGTCCAATATTGCATGTGTTGAATCAATTAACAGTAAACTTAAGACTGCCGGGATTGATATGAGTATTTTTGAAATACGAAAGATGAATAAAAATGGTAATGAAAAGGAGTATGATCGTTTCAAAAATAGCAATTACATAAGAAATACAGATATTTTAATGAGACTTGAACATTTGAGGTGGAATGCTTTTCATATAACAAATGGTTGGAGAAGCCTTGGCATTAACGAATTGAAGCAGCGTGCCGAGAAAGTTAAGTTTGAAGATAAAAACAGAAAGGACAATGATTCAAAACAACATGCTTGCATTATCGAATGGGATGATTTGGATGAGTTAGCCGAACTATATGGTGAGGACAATAATAAATTTAAGTACTATGATGAAATGTTCATCAAAGCATTACCATATATGCTATTTGAAAAGGCCAGAGAGGAGTTTCTGAAAGGAAATTCAGGATATGATATTGAAAGTTTTGAGGGAATTATTAAAGAAAACGAGGGAACTGAAGAAATCAAGCAAATTGAAGAAAACGAAAAAAACAAAGAAAGTATGGACAGTAAAGATGATAATGAAATAAATAGGATAGATGCTAAAATAACTCTTGAGAGTATTGTTCAAAATAAGCAAAAACCACAAACTTATTATATGTTGGATATTTTGAAAGAGGAAAAAATCTGCAATCCTACAACCTGTGTTTATAATAATATTGATATTGAGACGCTTGCAAATGAGGTTCATATAGTATGGATGAAAGGTCAGGAGAAAAGTGGATGGAGATATGGGGAGCAGCGAGACGACAAGATTAAAGTATCTCCATGTATGGTACCATATGAAGAGCTTACAGAAGAGGAAAAGGAAAAGGATAGGATAACTGCTAGAGCGGTTATTGACGAGTTGTTTAGGAAAAGTCGCAATAGAACGTGAAATTTTTTGATAGAAAGAAGGACGTTTATGTATACTCCAAAACCGATCAATACAAGAGGGATTGCTTTACCTAGTGAAATAAACAACCTAGTAGAAAAACTGGCTAAAAATGCCCATGATGTATGGGCAGTACAAAGGATCAAGGATGGCTGGACTTATGGTGAAAAGCGGGATGACGGGCTGAAGAAGCATCCCTGTCTTGTACGATATGAGGAATTGCCTGAGTCCGAGAAAGAGTATGACAGGAAGATGGCAGTTGAAACACTGAAAACTATTTTGGCATTGGGATATAGGATAGAGAAGATTGAAAAGCGAAAGCCGTGATTATTTTATCAGTACAGAACAACAGGTTGAGTTTTGTGTTCTATGTACTTAAGGGGAGATTAGTAAGTGGTTAACACCTGCATTAGTAGTACAATTTAAAATACTATAGAACAATGCAAATGTGGAAGGCGTATGAGAATATTTATTTGGAATTTAGAGACTGCCAGTTAAGGCAAGAAATAAATTCTGAAAATGAATACTATATTAAGCAGAGATGCCGAGAAAGTATAAATATGGCAAGCAAATTTATTCAACTTATTGTGACTGATACAAAATACAAATATAAATATGTTAGATGGGAATCAGAAGTTGCAATAGACAAAGGTTGTACTGTTATAGGGGTAAACATTAACAACTCTCGATATATGGATGAAGAAACCTGTCCTCCAGTGATACGAGGTATTGGAGCAATATTTGTATCTTTTCATCCGATAATTATTCAATTTGCAATTATTGATTACAAAATGATAGGGGCTGGGGAATACTATTATAAGGATGAAGTTTATCAAGCTATGCTTGATAAACTATTGTAAAATAATTATAATATAAGTAATATTTTCTATTTTTAACTTTTATATTGTAAAGGAACAGAAAATTAATGAAAATTTTTGTTAGCTATGGGCATACTGATTATCCTAATCTTATTAACCGCTTTATTCAAGACTTGCAGAAAAAGTACAACGTCTGGACAGATAAACAACTTCAATTAGGTCAAAAATGGGCTTCTGAAATTGATGATAGTATTGATGCTTGTGATATTTTTATTTTTTTATTAGCATCAGGATCTATACGACGAGACGGGTATTGTTTAGGGGAAGTAACCCGCGCAAAAGATAAAAATAAAACAATTGTTGTTGTTAAGTTGGACGATGTAAAATTACCTAGCTTGGTAGCGCAAGATCAGTACTTTTCAATGCAAAATTGTATAGATATAGATGATTCTATAGATAATGAGCTTTATACTAAAAGATTTGAAGAATTTCAATCTAATATAGAAAAGTTATTTCAAAAGGCGAATGATACCGAAAAAACTATGATTTATCATTTCGATAACGATAAACATGTTGAGCTCCTACTTAAATCATTTGTCGGACGCAAGTGGATAAAAAATTATTTCGATGAATTTAATTTCGGTGAGAAAAGAGTCATGCTTATAAGTGGTGAGGCTGGAAGTGGAAAATCATGTATATCGGCATATATTTACCAACAGTGTAGACATAATTCGTCAATTCACTTTTGTAGTCATCATGATGTAAAGAGCTTTGATATTCACCTAATGTTGCAGTCAATAGCATTTGATTTAGGAAATAGATTTGAAAACTTTAAGAATTATTTAGATACCGTTATTAATCATGAAAATAGGTTTGAGAACATGGATTCTCATGAGCTATTTAACATATTATTTACTAAACCTTTTTCGAAATTAACTCTATCTGGTGAGTTTTATGTAATTATTGATGGTTTAGATGAGATACCGAAAAATTATCGCAAATCATTTTTTTCTATTATTAAAAATAGATTTTTAGAGCTTCCAGACAATATTAAGTATATTTATACAACACGAAATGACAGTCTAGTTATAAACAGTATAATGAGTTTGGACCCTTATTTTATTAGAGATATTAATGAAAAAAATGAAGAAGATATTATTCTATTTATATCAAGAAGTCTTGAACAAGCAAGTATAAAATATGACATGATTAGTATCAAAAAGATTATTTCTCAAAGCGGAGGCGATTTTCTTTATGTCAAATTTATATTAGATGAGTTAATTATTCGTAAAACTTTTGATGTTACCAAGGTAGAGTTCCCTATAGGAATGAAAGGGGTCTGTCAGAACTACTTTGATCGGTTATTTGATGATGAGAATGAGGAATACCTACATAAAATTCGCCCTTTCCTCGAAGTTCTGTGTGCAAGCAAGGAACCACTCAGTATCAATTTTATAGAAGAAATATTAAGTTCCTGTGACTATGAGTTACATATGATTGTAAAACACATGTCAATGTTTTTAGTATGTAAAGACAACAAAATAAATCTTTCTCATAAGAGTTTGTATGATTGGCTATGCTCTATGAGTTATGATGATCCTTACTATATAAATGTTAAAAATGGAGCAAAGGTTATTACCGAATGGATCGTAAGCTCAATGTTAGGTGGTAACTTAAATGATTACATTAACCGGTATGGATTCTTACATATTGTTGAGCTTGGAAGAGTTAAAAGCATAATCGATATACTGAAAATGTCTAGTGAACGTATTCTAGATGTTTTTATAATGTTTATTAATAAGCTTGTAATGGATAGAGATTACGAAAAGTTTAATAACATTTTTTATGAAATTTCTATAAGTAAATTAAACTCAAATCGAATTGTATTAAGTTGTATAAAGAATCTTATTCAATATGGGAAAAACCAGGAAGCAAGGAGTATTTTACAATTCTTAACTAATGATAATGATTACGGATTACTTAAAGATTATTATGATTTTATTCAGGAAAAGAGTAAAAATAAGAGCACTATTAAATTAATTAAAAAAGGCGAAATCCTTCTGAATGAAGCCCAAATTGATGAAAAGACAAAAGCAGACTTGGCTCGTACCATTGGAGATGCATATAGAGAAAACGGGAGCCATCAAAAAGCAGTAAACTTATATAATTATGCAAAAGATTTATGTGGGAAAGACCGTCAATGTAATACATATTATGATAGTGAGTGTGCCTTGATTGATATGCAATACGTTTATGGAAACATTCCTGCAGCTTTCGAAATGCTGGAAACATTAAAATCTAGAATTGATACTTCTGACTATAATATTACAAGATATAAATATGAACGTCTGCAGGGTAATTTATATCATTCATTACATGATATTGAAAAGTCATTAAAGTGTTTCGAAGATTCTTTAGAAATTGCCCAAAATATTGGATTCCCTCTTAAGGTCATTGAAGCTAAAAATAGCATTGCTGAGTTACTAGGGGATCATGTGCGAGCATTTCAATTATTAGAGGAAGCAAGAGATATGTGTAAAATGCTCGATATGAATTCTTTAGAATATGGAAAGAGCTTTTACATAGAATCTGCCATTTTAATATTAAACGGAGACTTAAGGACTGCTGTGAAAAAAGCAGAACTTTCTTGCAGCCTTTTATCTGATGTAGGATATGGCTCCGGGATTGCAAGGGCAAAATTTATTAAAGCGATGGCATTATATGAGCTAAACCAATTTGACTCAGCCATTACATTGTTTTATGAGGCTTTGTTGTATTATACTAGAGAAAATATCTATCCTTCACATCGAATTGACTGCTTTTATTATGTAATTAAATGTGCAGAAAGAATAGGCAAATTGTCAGAATATAAAAGTGTAGATAGCCTACAACAAATACAAAACAAGCAATACTTTGAATTTATGAATGATAAGCTGAAATATATCGAGGAGACAATATGTAATGAATAATACATACATAAATCATATAAATGAATTTTTGAATCATCAACAACAAAGATTAAATGGCTATTATAATCATAATTATGTTATTACTATTGAACGAAAGAAGTATCTTCTTAGAATTCCTATAAAAGATGCAACTATAATGGATATTAGACTGATACCTGAAAAGGTAATATTAGATTTAATAGAGGCTAATGGAATTAATGGTCCTAGAGTTATTTTTGAATATCACACTGAGAAAATGGATTGTTATTTACACAACTATATTCAGGGAAATACTATTGAAGAGTTGTATCCAGAGATGTCTCCTATGCCCGATTGGGTAGTAGCTAGAATAGCACATCATATGTCCGAATACCATAGCATTCAGATAGAGAATTTTGAGGATGTAAGACAGTTAATTCCGTGGAAATATGAGTCAAAAGATTTTTACAATTACATTTACGATTTTAATCGCAGATTAATAGAAAAATATTGGTCACCATATCAAGAAATATACGAAGCTTTTCATTTTCCTAAGACTGTTGATAAAGCAATTATAAGAAGAGTTGATAAGATAAAAGATAGTCCATTTTGCCTTTGCCATGCTGATATTCATAGGAAAAATGTACTTATACAGTCAGAAAAGCAAGAAGCAAATATTATTGATTGGGAATTGAGTTTAATCGGAACACTATATTATGATATTTCTATTCATTTTCACAAGATGCGTTATATAAAGGAACAAGAGGAATTATTTTTCGATATTTATTCTAAAAAGACTGGAATTGATCTTGGAATGCTAAAGGAACAGGTTGACTTATTTCGTGAACTGGAAGAAATCAAATCTGTCAGTATTGATGTGATTCGATATATAACAGATATAAAAGATGAAAATATATCCGAAAAAATTATTGAAAGCAATGCTGAAAGGTATAATACAAAACTTATAAAAGTGTATGACAGATGGAAAACGGCTGATTCAGAAAGGGTATCTCTTGAATTTATAAAGGATTTGTTTTTTAGTTATAGAAAGCGATAATAAGCAATCCGGATTTATGAGCTAAAAGGCAGGTGAGTGAAAGTCCCGAGTGCGGGTTGATAGTGCCAAGCACATAGTTTAGGTAAGGGTTTCTTCTGCTACAAAGATAGTCATGTTGCTTATTAAGTATAATTTTATACATTGAGCATTTATAATTTAGCTTTTATCAAACTATATAGCGGAATTCGATTAACGCTAAATTGTATCAATATCTTGGACTTTAGCAAAATAAGGACTTCAGTTCGGATACTATGTAAAGCCACTAATATTAGTGGCTATATTTGTTTTTACTAGGAAGGTTTACATGCTTGTGATTTCTTCCTTTATAGCTATAGCTTTCAGGTCAAATGCACACCCGTATGTATTTTATTATAGGGTGTAAATTCTTATAGTATTAGCTTGTGGGGCAATTTGAGATCCTTTGGATTACCACCCTTGAACGATTTTTCTATTACAGCCGTTTATCTCTTTAATATTATTAGTTGGCCTAACAAGAGTTTCTATAATTACTTAGTGGGTGAATGCAAAGTCAAATTTGTCCCCTCGCTTACATTAAATAATTTAACTATGTTTGATGAAAAACCATCTTAATGTATAATTATATTTTGCTATATTGAAAGTTTATTATATGGACAATATACTTTGTTTAGGGTTAATGTGATCTAGCCTATATACATTTTTAAATATTCCTTTTGAATAGTATTGATACCTATAATACTGGTGTAATTAAGAAATAATTCTAATTTAAGCCTTACCACTTTGTCATAACATCAAATTTAATAGTTACATAATTATACAAAAATATATAAAATAAGATATATTTACATGTTCTGTTTAATCAATTAACACTTAATGGTATAAATCAAAAGCCCATTGATGATGGTACTATCTCACTTGATAATTTAGGCGACCCAGAGGCAATTATAACAAGGGCTGATTTTATTACCTTATTAGTCAAACAAACAAGCATAGCAGTAAATAATGGTGAACTTAAGTCTGGCACTAAGTGGTACACTGAATATAAGGACTACGCTAAGGCTAAGGGTTGGTTGCCAAAGGATTACTCCAATCAAGAAATGGAATCAGCTATACCTCGTCAAGAAATGGCGTACATACTTAGTAAGGCTTTGAACTTACCAAATAAAGATGATTATCAAATGATGGACCTCAGTAAGTCACCTTATGAACAGCAGATTAAAAACTGTTTAGCAGAAGGTTATCTCACAGGGGGAAAAGGTCTATTTAGTCCTGCAGGTATTACCACTAAGGCTCAGTGTGCAATAATAATTGACAGAATGGGTCAAACTAGAGAAGAGAGACTGGGAGGTAGACTATCCCCTTATGGGCAGTTGACTAGGACAACAAATATGCCTAAAACTTATAAGGAGTATTCTTATATTCTAGCTGAATATCCTAATGAAATGTATGACGACCGTCCTTATACTACTTGAATATTTAATTGGGAGCAAGATGAAAATGGTAAGCCTTGTGAGTCTACACCTAGAGATTACACTTGGGTTGAAAAGTATCATCCAGACTATTTTACTACAAACGTAAGTAACACCAAGGGGTATTATGCTGATTTATTCAAAGACCCTGCAAAAGTCAAAATGGTAACTCAGAGAATGTATGATTCATTGTATCTTAGACTTAACGTAGACTATAGAACAATAGACTATACTTGGGCTGATAAAGTGTATCTCACGAGCACTCCTGATGGTGACGAAATTAAAGAACTCAGAGATGAACTCTACAAGTATGTTGATTATGTAAAAGCCCACAAAATAGTAGTTAAAAGCAATAAAATACTCGTTGACTCTAGTAATGCGTTCATCCAGTGGTACACTGGTAGTAATGCAGAAATATGGTATAAGACCTATGTAGATTTTGATATTGTTCAATTTGAGAATCTAAACAAGTCTGATTACTTTAATGTTTTATATGGGTGTGCTGATGATTGTTTTTATTCTTTAATGAAAAAAGCTAATTACTCAGGATATATGGAACGTTCTTTGAATCTATGGGAAAAGATGGGGAATGGCACAAGAAATTATGGAACCAAAGATAATTTAGGCTATTCTAAAAATATGAATCTGTTCAATATTAGTTTCAAGATACAGTGAGGTGGGAAAATAAATCAAAAAATTAATGATTGGAGGGATATGTTTTGATAAAACTAAAAATTATGGAATGGAATATACACCAACAAGGACGACAATATAAAAACAGAAAAAGTGGAGATGGTGGAATTCCGCTATGGATTGCAGATATGATTCCTGATGATGTTGATGTTGTGGTTTTTACAGAATTTAATTGCCATGCACAAAATATCTTGGAATTTTATGTTTCACTGACAGCAAAAGGGTTTCGCTATTCAACAACGAATCATTCGTGTGCTTGGTCAAATGACATTCTTATTGCAATACGTGTCAAAGAAATTGAAGTTAAGTCTACTTCACATGCTAAAGCATACCCGGATATACCTAATACGACTTTTGATGTTGATTGGGATACTGTCCCTGAAAACTTAAGAGTAGATATTCGTGTAGGTGAAATGGACATACACTTATGGGGAATTAGAATCAAAGACTTAAATAGCAATTACAAAAAGCGAAAATTAGAAATGGACACGGTCATGCATTGGCTAGAAGAGACTGGTGGCATTAATATTTTAGTTGGGGATTTTAATAATTTGAGGGAGAATACCCCTGAACAAGAATGGAACTTAAAAGTCTTAGATGATTTGATAGGTGATTCCTTTGAGCGAGAAACACCATCGGATAATCATTCCTGGGGAGTGTCTCTGTTCCTAAATGGTACATTTGATGGATATATAAAAAATGACCATTTGATTTACTCAAAGGAAGTTCATGTAACAGTAGAACCCTATGAATGGAGCTTTCTTGAAAAGTACAATTACAGCCTAAAAGAACTGAATTTTGGTAAAAAAGAATTGGTTATCCCTGTTGGTGAACCAGATCATGGGATATTGATTGGTAAATGTCTGGCTTTCAATGATAAAGATTTTGAAGCTACTGCAGCATATTTTCCTAATGGTGGAAAAACGTATACGCTTGAAGGGTTGTTATCTCAAATTGAAGATGATTTAGGGTATGGTCAAGAAGATGGAAAAATTTTTATTGAAAAATGTATTGAACGCGGATTTATAACGGAATGTGGCAACATATATTCGATAGGTAATAGATATGTTCCAACAAACATCTGAAACAAGAAAAATACTGTGGATTTGTTCTCTTGCTTGTAAAAAAAGCAAAGACATTCAGCCTATCCAGTTGGCACATGTGGAGAGTATAATAATGATGACGTATAGTGGTTCTAAGGGCAAATGAGACGGATTAGACATCATATATAGCGTTTTTGGAGCATAAATTGTCCTAAAAACCGGGTAAAAGAAAGCGTTTCTCGACCCGTTTTTAAGGACAATTTATAGATGAAAATCTCAGGGCGAAATAACATACATTTTAGGCAAACGAAAACTTTTTTGCCGAAATAATTACCATCAGAGGCCGATGGCTCGGCATCGTCAAGCTAATATTCCTTCAATTAAAAGTCGACAATGCTCCACCGCCTGCTCTTTCAAATCAAAGTCAGGGTAGCGGATACACCACTCATAACAGACACCCCGGATCGCCATTACAAAATGCCGGGAAAGAGCTTCGGGGGGAAAGGTGGTTTTAAATTCTCCCCACTCAATGCCTTTTGTGATGATGCTGAAATACAATGCGTAAAGCTCTCGATTGTAGCCTTTGACCGATTCATTGTCCACGCTTCCTTCAAGGAGCAACTGGTAAACCTTCTTCATATTATCACGGCCGATGGTATGGATAAGAACATCAGCTATCTTTTCTGTTAAAGCGAGAAGGACTTGTGAAGCGGGCATATTAGAGGGCAGAGTCTCCAAAAAATTCTTATAGTCTGTATCGAAACTGGCAACTTGCTCTGCAATTATCGTGGCGATCAATGCATCCTTAGACTCAAAATGGACATAAAAGGCTCCCTTAGTGATCCCCGCTGCATCTGTAATATCTTCAATGCTAACGCCGGCATAATCGTGTTGGGAAAACAGTTCGACAGCAATTTCGTAAAGCTTCTTTTTGGTTTCAGCCCCCTGGACCTTTCTCTTGTTAGGTTTTTTTTCTCTCATACATGTCTCCTCTGTAGAATTTATCCTATTAATCGGATATAATAAATATATTCACTAAATCAATACACCAAATAAGTATAAAAAATAAGGTTAGCATAATAACCATATCTTGTGTATGTTTTTATGTCAAGACTTCTTGTAATGGTTTTAAGTCAAGATTTATTGATTTAATAACCTGTTCAGCATGGCTTGATAGATAAAGGAGGAGATCGTATGGGAAAAAAGAGAGGAATGTATAAGCTCATTGCCATAATTATGTCTGTCATCTTAGTTATGGGCGTGACTCCTGTTTCAGCGATAGAGGAAAAAAGTGAACTGCCCAGCGGAGCAAGTGGAGAAATTATTGCCTTTGAGAAGTTGGATGCAGAGCTAGGAGAACAGAGAGTACTACTTGGTACCTTAGAAACGGATTTAGAATTACCAGCGACCTTGATGGCAACGATTCAGTTTAAGGTGTCAGAGGATGACGGATTGCTGGGTTCTAGCGAACTTTCTCCAGAATTAGACAAGGATGACACGGGAAGGAAAATAAAAGAGGATTCGGACACAACCATAGACATCTATAAAGTCACTAACGCTGATAAAGACACAAACCTAGGTACAGCGATACATAAAGATGAGGCAGAAGAGGAGAAGGCTGGAGATAAGTCTGGATCGGTAATAGAAGATGGGTCTAAAGAAGATGAGTATGTTGAAAGAAGAGAAGATGAACCAGGAAGGATAACTATACCACTGTCAGTCAGATGGGCTTCCTCACCAGTCTATGACGGAGAGAAGGCAGGAGAGTATCTATTTAGGCCAGAGGTTCCAGAGAGCTTCATTCTAACTGAAGATATAGAGATTCCCCAAATCAAAGTTATTGTCGGTGAAGAGGGGACAATCTCACCCCTAGCGAAGGGGTTCACGTTACTTTCCACCGATTCTGGAGAGGCCATGGTAGCGGGGCTGGGGACAGAGGATAATCCCCTTCGGATTGAAACAGCAGAACAGTTAGCCTTTTTTGCATGGTGTTGGAACAATAGAACCCTTCCCACATCCTTACCAGCCAATCCATACCTACAGATGGAGAACGACCTTGATCTTTCGGCTTATGGTAGAGAGTATGATAGTGGTAGGGGCTGGCTCCCTATTGGAACAGTAAGCCTTGAATTTACGGGTACCTTTGACGGAAACAATAAGACAATCACTGGATTGTATATCAACCGTAGTAAACAAGATTACATCGGTCTATTTGGATTTGCTAACAAGCTGAAAAATATCATTATCGAAGGAGCGGTTATTAATGGTGGTAATTATGTAGGAAGTGTAGTAGGGGGCGCTACTACCGTTGAGAATTGTATCAGCAGCGCTACGGTCAGTGGACAATATTATGGGGTGGGTGGAATAGCAGGGGCAGTAGTGAATTTAAAGAATTGCGTTAGTAGCGGTACGGTCAGTGGAGGCGATTATGTGGGTGGTATAGTCGGGTACGTATATAGTGGAGAATGGAATCCTTCAAGTTTTAGTATACAGAATTGTGTAAGTAGTAGTATAGTCACTGGAATAACGGATGTAGGTGGAATAGTAGGGGCGGTTACAGGCCGAGGTGTACAGAATTGTGTCAGTAGCGGTGATGTCAGTGGAGAGATTAATTATGTGGGTGGTATAGTAGGAAATGCTATTGGAGCCCCGATTCAGAATTGCATTAGTAGTGGTGGGATTAGTGGAGAATATGCATTGGGAGGAATTGCAGGACTAGGTGGAGGAGAAGGATTAGTCTCGATTAATAATTGCGTTGCTCTCAACAGTTACATTATTGGAGATAGTTCCCTTAGCCGTGTATTTCGTGGCATAGGCAGTGAAAATAATTACGCTTATAGTGAGATGAAGGTGAACAACGAAAAAATTAGCGGGGATGGTGCTCATGATAGTATGGACGGAAAATCTGTAGGATTCGATGATATCAAAACCTTATGGACAACGGGTGGCTTAAGTGAGAGCTGGGGAAATGCTGGTGTTTGGGTTCTTGAAGAGGGCAAACTTCCTGTGTTAAAGGATATACCCAATCAGTATCAGAGCAACTTGCTACCTGTTCACATTGCGGGACCGGGGGGCTTTGCAGGAAGTGGAACAGATATAGACCCCTATCGTATTTATACTACTAATGACCTGAAAAAACTAGCAGACCTTGTAAATGATGGATTGGGACACGGTGCTTACTATAGATTAGAAGCAGACATAGACCTATCAATGTATGGCAAAGATTATGACGGAGGTAAGGGCTGGATGCCGATTGGCATAGCAGATATTCCCTTCGAAGGTATTTTTGATGGTAATAACAAAAAAATAACAGGTTTGTACATTAATCGTGAACAGGATAATATTGGGTTATTTGGATACATAGACCAGGGTACAGTGAAAAATGTCGTCTTGGTTGAAGGAAATGTTACGGGAAAGAATAACGTGGGCGGTGTGGCAGGACGCATTTCTGATCCTTTTGCAGGTATGCTTGAGAACTGCATTAACACAGGAAGTGTCAGCGGAAGTGAAAATGTTGGTGGTGTGGCAGGAAACGTTAGTGGGATTTCAACTATTGAAAACTGGATTAATACAGGAAATATCAGTGGGCGTGAAAATGTTGGCGGTGTGGTGGGATATACAGAACTGGCAACAATAAAAGCTCTCAATAACAGTGGTAGGATTAGCGGAAACAACCACGTGGGGGGTATAGTGGGATATAGTAAAAACGGATCCGGAGTAGAAAAATGCGTTAATACTGGAAGTATTCGTGCAGAAGGAGATCAAGTTGGAGGTGTGATGGGGTTTAATCAAGCACAGGTAAATGCATGCATTAATAAAGGAACTATTCGCGCAGCAGGAGACCAAGTCGGCGGTGTGGTGGGAGCGAACCATGGAAGTGTAGTTGACTCTATTAATATTGGAAATGTTGATGGAGAGGCCCAAGTTGGGGGTATAGCAGGACTAAACATATATACCGTAGAAGAATGCGTTAATACAGGGAGCATAATAGGGCAAAACCAAGTTGGCGGAATAGTAGGGAAAGGTGAAGCATTAAGCGGGTTAGAAAACTGTGTTTCCCTTAATAGTATGCTGATGGGGGATGATAATTTAGGTCGGATTGTGGGCTTTCGAGAAGATCCTAGCAAAGTCTATTTATATAATAATTATGCTTATGCGAATATGAAAATTAACGAAGAAATTTTAGCTGGTGGAGCGGCAGATGATAAAAACGGTGCATCTGTAGAGATTGATGATATCAAAAACTTATGGACAAAGGGTGGCTTAAATGGAAGCTGGAATACGTCTACTTGGACTCTCGCTGAGGGAAAGCTACCAGTGCTGAAGGGTATTCCAGATCAGAGTGACTTGTTACCTGTACATATTGCAGGGCTTGAGGGAAGTGGAACTGAAGGAGATCCCTATCGTATTGATTCTGCTGAAACCTTGAAGTATATGGCAGACAGTGTAAATAGTGATATCCATAATCAATATGCTAATAAACACTTTAGATTAGAGTACAACATCGATCTATCTGTCTATGGTGAGGACTATGACGGTGGTAACGGCTGGATACCTATTGGTTCAACTGAATCTCCCTTTGGAGGTATATTTGATGGCAATAACAAGACGATAACAGGGTTATTTATCAACCGCACTGATGTTTTCGAGGTTGGGCTGTTTGGCTATGTCAAAAATGGTATGTTTAAAAATTTAACCATTGAGGGAGCCAGTATTAATGGTAAAAGCTTTGTAGGTGCTTTGGCAGGATATGTTGAAAGTGGTACTGTGGAGAACTGCGTCAATACGGGTTCTTTTAGTGGAGAAGGTACTCATGTAGGTGGCATAGTGGGTTATATTCAAAGCGGTACTGTGAAAAGTTGCATCAGCAGGGGCAGTATTAGTGTAGCAGGTACATATTTAGGCGGCATAGTGGGATATGTTGAAGAAAGTGCTGTGGAGAACTGCCTCAACTCAGCCAGTATTACGGGGACCAATGCCTATGTGGGCGGTGTAGTGGGATATGTTGAAGAAAGTGCTGTGGAGAGCTGCATCAATACAGCCAGTATTACGGGGACCAATACCAATGTGGGCGGTGTAGTGGGATATGTTGAAGATGGTACGGTGAGAAATTGTATCAGTATGGTCAATATCGGTGGGGTCAATGCTCATGTGGGCGGCATAGTGGGGTATGTTCAAAGCGGTACTGTGGAGAGCTGCATCAGTACGGCCAGTGTTACTGGTACTAATACCAATGCAGGCGGCGTGGTGGGGTATGTTGAAGACGGTAGGGTGGAATACTGTGCTTCCCTTGGCCAATCTATTAATGGAACTACTTGCGGACGTGTGACATCGAAGAAAAAAGGCGCCCTTCTTAATAACTTTGCCTTGAGCACAATAAAGCTCAAAGGCAAAAGAGTATCAGGTTCACAGGATGATCTCAACGGAGCAGACGCAAATATTGCCATACTTTTCAAAGGTTCCTTCTGGCAAGACACTATGAATATGGATGAAACAGTTTGGAGTATTGGAGAGAACAGGCTACCTTATCTTAAAGCTCTATCAGAGTATAGACCAAGTTTGAGTAGTAATGCATTTTCCTTACCTACGCCAGACGCAGGGGATATTATCCTTACGGCGGTCCCTGATGCTATGGCGAAGTCAGCAGAAGCCCTGAAGGTTATCATAACAGCCACAGGGGATTTTCAAAATACAATGTGGCCTCAATTGACTTGGGAGGCCAATGGAGGCAGTCTTACTTATGTAGACACCTTTGCTTATGAACTTACTGTGCCTGCGGATTTTACTGGAACCATAACGGTGACCGTCAAACTAATAAGCTTCCCCTACTTGCCAGGCAAAAGTGTGGCGGTGCAGGTCAATGGAGATTTAGAAGGAACAGTCACAGTGGATGGCTCCTATCGGATAGGACAGACGCTCACTGCCAACATTCTAAATATTTCTGATAACCCTGGCGCTCTTTCTTATCAGTGGATGAGAGGGGATGGGCCAATTAGCGGGGCAACGAATGAGAGTTATATCCTTACTGAAGAAGACTTAGGCGAGATTGTGTCAGTGTGTATCACTGCAAAGCACTATTTGGATAAGATTCAGTCAGAAGGTCAAACAGTTCGCCCTATAGACATTACTGTTACGCCCAGTCAGCCTAAAAATACCATCACTGTAGCTGAAGTAAGTAGTAAAGTGTTTAAGAATGCTGCAGGTGCTATAACGGCTGAAGCAAATATAGAAAACGCCTTTTCAAACTTTGTCGAGATCAAGGTAACCGATACGCAGGAGGATGCAGCGAGCTTTAAGCTCAGTGTCGGTGACAAGGTTTTTCCCTTTGATATCTCCATTTACATCAAGGGAACAAACGAAAAAACGAAGCCCAAACCCGGCCATGCGGTGACGATCTCACTGCCGATACCGGGAAACCTTCTTGATGAAAAGAAGCGGCTTGCCGTCATGCATAAATCCGAGAGCGGTGTTGTCACGGAGATTGCATCACGCCTTTTGCAGAAGGATGGCGTGTGGTACCTCGTGTTTGAGGCGACGGAGTTCTCTCCTTATGCGCTAGTGGTCAGATACGCCGAAAGATATGATGAAAAAGCCGGTGTGCCGTATTACATTGGTGATAACGGCAATAAGGTCTTTATCGGCTTTGCGGCAAAGGGCAGGTATACAGCCCCTGAAGGCAAGACAGTTTCGGTGATGAGGAATAGCAAGAGTTTTATAGATATCGCCGGTCATTGGGCTGCGGGTTATATCGGTTTCGTGACCGAGCGTGAGTTATTCGTCGGCACAGGGAGCGGCAACTTCTCTCCTGACACAGGCATGACCAGAGCTATGCTTGCTACGGTTATCGGCAGGCTCTATGAGCGAAGCAATGGTGAAATTAATACGTCAGGAACACAGACCTTTACTGACTGCGATTACGATGCTTATTATGGAAAATACATAGCGTGGGCTATGGAAAACGGTATTATCGGCGGTTATGGAAACGGTAAGTTTGGTCCAAATGACCAAATCACTCGTGAGCAGATGGTGTCAATACTCTTCCGCTTTGCGGACTTCCTCGGCGTTATTCCGGCCAACTTGGATACCGTCCTCGATTATCCCGATGCCGACAACATTTCGAATTACGCGAAGACGGCGGCCCTCTACTGCCAGACTACGGGAATCATCGCAGGACGCCCAGGCGGAGTATTCGCCCCGCAAGAAACAGCCACCCGCGCAGAAGTTGCGGCCATTATACAAAGGTTTGTTGAAGCCGTGCTTGACTGACGCTTGGAAAGTATAGGGGCGGTTCCACTGCTTCGCCCTGGCGAGAATGAAGCATGACTGTGCCTTCGATTTTTACAGAGGCTGTTTACAAGGGCTATGAAGGGTTTTTATTTTGTTATAAATGAGGATGGAAATAAGGAAAAGAGTTAAGTAAGCGTATTAAAGAGGATTATGGAAATGGGAAAGATATTAGGCCAATATCCAGTGCTGCATCCAACTTATGAAGGAATATACTATGATATAGTGTGTTACAACATTTTCTAAGAAATAAACAAATTTATATTTGTTGGGCAGATCCGCCTACGCGCTTTTGAAAGTGATAATCTCTGTATTGACAGTTCACATGAATGTTTGTTCTGGAGTATGTTACAGAGAAGGAGAAATGTATTTGAACTCCAATATAGAGTTCAGGCACTTCAAGTAGGTGTATGAACTTATTTCATATTAACTATTTGGTTTTTTTCTAATAAACTTAACCTATTAAACCCAAAAAATAGAAATACACCTAAAACCGCATTGAATCCGGTTGCTGCAAAAACGCTGAATCTCTCAGTTATACCGAAATACTCATGAGGTAATGCACCTGTCCCGATTGCGCCGATAAACATTGCTGTCAATGCAATTGTTGCCCAAATAGCTAAGGATTTGAATTTCTTATCCCGGTATCCGCCAATCATTATAATAACCAGAGAAGCGATCGAAAGAACAACCACCAATACGGTTACCACATAAGTATGCATAATGTCTTGAAATGTTCCAGCATAACCGCTACTTGAAAGAGGAAACATGGAATAGCCGATTTGTGACACCCAATTCATTGCTGCAAAAGTATAAATCCCCATCCGCAAAACTTTGTTCAGCTTATCCTTAATGAATACACACACCATCATAATTGAAATCATTCCGCATACACCGTACAAACTGCTCAACTGATTCCACAGCATTTTAGATGGCGAATCAACCGCACTTAAGTCACTTACAGCTTGACTCATCCAATTATATCCGGGATATGCCAAAGGTGAAAATACTACAGCTGTTATATAAGATAGTAGGCTGATTAGACCTAACAATCCTAACCAATTTATCAATGCTCTTTTCATTTCTTCTTTCCTCACTTCATGAATCAAACATATAGCAATTTCTAAATACAAATATTACAATTAAAGTATAATACAGGAAGAAATTTGCGTCAATCAAAATTGAATGAAAGGATTATAAGTTTCGTAAGCTATTTTCTATGCTATAATTATGTCAAGGAGTGCCACAAGGACTTAACCTCGAGATACAGCGATTTAGATGTCCGTGCTTGGCGAGTGGTCAATATAGATATCAGAGGTTTGGAATGAACGATCTAGATATTTTTATAAAGGTTGAGGTTGGGTGGTAGTATTGATTTTTGGAGCTGTATTATTTTTTCGAGGATATTTCATATTGAAAAAAATAAATAATTATAGTAAGATATGCAATAGTTTAATTATATTTACATATAAAGGGTGAAATATGAAGATTCTAAAAAAGTCCATTATATTCTTACTAATTTTTTTGTTGTCCACTGAGCTTTTCTTTGCATCTGTGTTTCCAACTAGATATGTTTATAACCAAAGAATCAACTATGACGTATTTAAGGATAATATATATTCTATTGAGGCAACAATAAAATCTATAAAAAGGATTATTAAAAATGAGAATATAGAGAATTACTACATTTTTATTGGTGACTCAGTAGGGTATGGAACCCCCTGTCCACCTGATAAGACAATTAGTAGTTATTTAAATCATCTGTCTAAAAAGGACGGTCAAGATATTAGATTTTTCAATTTAGCGTTGCCATCAACAATGTTTGGGGACTACTATACAGTTTTACTATTATTGGACAAGTATGGTGTATCAACAGATAATGTTGTTTTAAATTTCTCTTACTGGGAGATTGGTACAAAAAATCCTACATACTGGTTCAAACACTATTTAGAGGAGCTCGACAAAGATAGCTATAACAAGATGTTACAATTAGGTACTATAAAAGAAGATTCAATGTGGGAAGTCACCAAATCAGAGCTTTATCATTTCGCAAATAATAATATTAGTATTGTTAAATATAGCGGATTTACTACAAATAAGATTAAATTATTAT
>JAEYTP010000075.1 GCA_023433945.1 Bacillota bacterium
TAAACCAAAGTACAGACAATACTACAGGTAAAACTACAAACGCTGTAAAGCCAGCCCACTTCCATCTTCTAGCAACTTCATTGAATATGAACAAAGCTGCTAAAACACCTAGCCAAATACCCCAAACTACTACAGCTGAAGTGCCTTCACTAAATTGAAACATAAAGGTTTCCTCCTAATTTTTTATTTTAATGGTTAACACGCCACTATTTCTTTTATAATAAAATCCTTACCTGAAACAATCTCAATTTTTAGTTTTGTGTCCTGCAAAAGTGTTCCATCCGCAGCTGCAGGATAGCAGGCCTCAATGTATCTAGGCACTACTGGTGACATGTCTCCAATTTCTAAAACCAAAGTATCTATTTGAGTTATACTGTTTTGTTTGGCAAAACTTGTTACGGTTTCAACTATATTAAACATAATCCCCAATTCGTGCAATGCATTCACCGCCTTGACTGTAGTTTAAATATCTTCTGATTAAATTTATTTCTTCCCTGAGACTTTTTTCTTTAATTTATGTGCAGCCACCTTTACTTTTCGCTTGAGTATTGTTTTTACTACAACTGGCTTGATATCTTCAAACGCAACTCCCTCGCCATCATAAACCCTCTCGAGCTTGATAGCATCAAATTTGCACTTTGTAGTACATACACCACAGCCTACGCACAAATACTCATCGGATATTGTAGCACCACAGCCCAAGCAGCGTTCTGTCTCTTTCTTGACCTGTTCTTCGGTAAATGTTGCTCGCAAATCTTTAAATGTGCCCTTGGCTTTTTGCCCATCTGTATGACCAGTATTTTGTCTTGGCTGATTATCATATCCTCCAAGTTCAAGGCTTAGCTTGTCAAGAGCATGGTATTCTCTCTTATCTCTACCTATAACAAGGCTCTGCCCCGGCTGAACAAAGCGGTGTATTGATATTGCGCCTTCCTTACCTAACGCTATTGCATCAATAGCAAACTTAGGACCTGTAAGCACATCTCCTCCCACAAACACATCAGGTTCAGCAGTTTGCAGAGTAAATAAGTCTGCCTTGGCTGTTTTATTGGCATTAACATCTACTTTACTATTTTTCAGCAAATCGCCCCATTCAATAGATTGGCCTACAGAAACAAGTACATAGTCTGCTTTTACTGTCATGGTTTGGCTCTCATCATACTGAGGATTGAATCTCTTGTTTTCATCAAATACAGACGTGCACTTTTTGAATTCTACCCCAGCCACTTTACCATTTTCTACGATAAATCTCTTGGGCCCCCATGAATTATTTATTACTATACTTTCAGATTCCGCTTCTAAAATTTCCTCTTCAAGTGCAGGCATTTCACTTCTGCTCTCCAAGCAGTACATCAATACATTATCTGACCCTGTTCTTGTAGCAGTTCTTGCAACATCTATTGCAACATTACCGCCACCAATAACAATAGTGGTACCTCTGAGTTTAATATTGTTTCCGAGGTTTACCTGTCTTACAAACTCAACTCCAGCATAAACACGCTCAGCATCTTCTCCTTCGATGTTTAATTTTCTGCCACCTTGAGCACCTATTGCTATATAGAATGCCTTGTAGCCATCATCTCTCAATTGTTGCAGTGTAATATCCTTGCCAACTTCAACACCTGTTTTAAACTCCACGCCCAATTCTCTTAAAATGTCTATTTCAGCGTTGACTACATCCTTTTCCAGTCTGAACGAAGGAATCCCCAGAGTGAGCATTCCACCAAGAACCTTTTGCTTTTCAAATACTGTAACCTTGTATCCGTCCAATGCCAAATAATATGCACAGGACAAGCCAGATGGTCCGGCTCCAACTACAGCAATCTTTTTGCCATACTCATGCATCACCTTTGGAATATATCTATGTTCCTTTTTCATATCCTGCTCAGCAATAAACTTCTTGATTTCATCTATAGCTACTGGCTGGTCGATATCTCCTCTTGTACATTCAGATTCACAATTTCTAGGGCAAATACGTCCGCAAACAGCTGGGAAAGGATTTTCTCTCTTTATTAGCTCTAGAGCTTCTCTGTACTTACCTTGGGAAGCAAGTTTTATATAACCCTGTACCGCTATATGTGCAGGGCACTGGGTCTTACAAGGGCTTGTTCCGCTTTCCACAACATTCTTGCGGTTTGTACGGTACTCAGGATTCCATTTATCAGCTGTCCACTCTGTATTTCTAGGTGTATCCTCGCGTATAATCTTATCTACTACAGGTTTGTTTGAGCATATTTTTTGTCCCAGCTGAAGTGCATTTACAGGGCAGTACTTAACACACTCCCCACAAGCTACGCATTTATCCTTATCAATCTTTGAAACATAGTTAGAACGAACCATGTCTCCATTGTAAAACATAGATGCTGTTCTGAGAGAAAGGCAACCACAACCGCAGCAATTGCATATAGCATGGGTTTTACCAGAGCCATCGAGATTTGGTATCTGATGAACAAGGCCGTTTTCCTCAGCTCTCTTTATTATTTCAATTGCTTCCTCTTTGGTTATCTGTCTGCCTCTGCCTGTGCGTATGTAATATTCTGCGGCATGTCCCATTTGAATACACATATCTTCCTTTAGGTGTCCACACCCCTCGCCCATTACTTGTCTAGCAGTACGGCAGGAACAATCGGAAACAGAAAAAATAGAATTTTCATTTATGTATTTTGAAACCTCTTCATATGAAGCTTTTCTTGAATTGCCATCAATGGCAGTTTCAATCGGAATGACGCGCATTAATCCAACCCCAACAGGAAAACTACCTGCTGTCTTTGGACCTCTAACTCTTCCATATGCCTCAAAAGCTTCTGCAATCTGAGGGTATTTCGCAACATTCTCCTTGTTGTTTACCATCATTTCCATAATACCCGGCACCCATGTGTCATACCAAAATGTATCGGTACCATTAATATTATTTACAAAAAAAACTCCTGCCTCCGCGAGCTGGAGCAGTATCCTTTGTGTATCCTCCACTGACTTTCCGCATTTTGGAGCAAGTTCAGCAGCAGTAGTCTTTGTACGAATTGGCAGGCACATTGCAACATCTGCCATTTCATCAGTAATAACCTTCTCTAGAATCAGGTATTCGGGATCGGTCTCCTTGAATCTATCCTTTGCACCGGGTTTTTTTCTGCCGATGTGATTCGCCAAGTCCAATGCTTTCTGATTAATCATTTTTTAATCCCCCTAGAATAAATATTTAGTTAAAAACAGACCACAAAACAAATAACTATAATATCCAACTACTAACTTCATGGCGCAGCCAATCTAGCCATTCCTCCATGCCTGTACCATTTTTTGCGCTGATAGGAATAACCTTGATATTTGGATTCAGTTTTGTTACTCTTTCAATAACTGAATTCAAATTGAAATTAAAGAACTCGGCAGCATCCATTTTGTTTATTATCAAAACATCAACTACTGAAAATATATGTGGATATTTTAGTGGCTTGTCGTCCCCCTCGGGAACACTGAGAATCATAGCATTACGTACTGCTCCAGTGTCAAATTCTGCAGGACATATTAGATTGCCGATGTTTTCTAAGATAACCAAATCAAGGTCTTCCACGCCAAGCGCTTCTAAGCCTTGCTTTGTCATTTCAGCATCTAAATGACACATTCCTCCAGTGTGAAGTTGGATTACCTTAGCACCTGTTTGTGATACAGTACGAGCATCAACATCAGAGTCAATATCCGCTTCCATAATTCCTATTCTCATTTCATTATGTAACGCTTCAATAGTTCTAGTAATTGTTGTTGTCTTTCCAGATCCAGGTGAAGACATAAGGTTTAAAAGAAATGTTTTGTTGCTTTTGAGATTACTTCTAAGTGAATTTGCCTGATTATCATTATCCTCAAAAATACTCTTCTTTATAGTCAGTATCTTAAAGCTGTCCATGAAATGTCCCCCTTAACAATCAAATAATTGACAAAATATGACATACGGAACACAGGGTAAGTACTTAAAGTAACATATATTTAATATTATACCTCATAGTATAACATAATTCCAATACAATTCTCCTTAAAGCCAATATAATTTTATTAATTTTTTACTAAAATTTTAGCAAAAAATACAGGGCTACAAAAAGTAACCCTGTATCCATAAACTAGTATTGGTGGCTTTAGTGTTGCATTAAGAAGTTCAACTTTACCATCCCCCATCTTTAATATGCTAAACTGCGCGTATCATAACAGGTTCCAAGAAAGCTCCATACATCCTAATCACCTCTAATCCAACTAATGCTAGTCTAATTGAATTATGACGATGATTCATGAAGAATCACGTCTAGTAATAGTATGTCACTTATTTCACTTTTAATTATGGTAATTTTTTGCTGGGTTGCAAGGCCAGTATATAGATTTAGGTTATCAGCACAATGAATTTTTTATGATGTACATTTTAATCGCTGCAGTATATATGAATTGATAGCTAGTCGAAGCTGATAAAAGATTTAATAATTTTACAAATAAAAAAACATTATCGCTGAAATCAGTATTCTTAAACTATCAAAGGTCATACAGTGAAAATGAGACGTATAGATTAAGGTTATCAGCAGAAGATATCTATTGGTATATTAACTTGTTTGATTAACTTGTTTGTATTAACTCGTTTAGTATATTAATTTATTTAGTATGAAGGTGATATTATGTGTACAGCTTTAACTATAGTAACTGAAAAAGGGAAGCACTTCTTTGGAAGGAATATGGATTTGGGATATAGCTTTAAACAGTCAGTGTTAATCCTTCCGAGAAATTATGAATATGAATGCAAAGTAACAGGCCAAAAAGTGAAGAATCATAAAGCAATTATAGGTATTGGAACGGAGATTGGGCATCATGCAGTATTTGCAGATGCTATGAATGAAAATGGCTTGGCTTGTGCAGGGTTGAATTTTGAAGGCTATGCATACTTTGAAGAAAAGCCTGTGGAGGGTAAAAACAATATAGCTCCATATGACTTTATACAGTGGGTTTTGTCCAATCACAATACAATTGACGAGGTAGTAAGGTCCATTCAAGACCTTGAATTAGTCGGTATACCTTTAAATGATAAAACCCCTTTACCAATGTTGCATTGGATGATTACAGACAGTTCAGGCAGGTCTATGGTAGTAGAAAAAACAAAAGAAAGATTAGTAGTATGTGAAAATCCAGTAGGCGTAATGACAAATAATCCAACCTTTGATTGGCACCTGACAAACCTGAATGAATATCTTTATCTTAGCACAAAGCATCCAGAACAAACTCAGTGGGGTAACCTTAAGTTAAAAGCTTTAGGCCTTGGTTCAGGTACTCTGGGTATTCCAGGCGATTTTGCTTCAGTTTCCAGATTTGTTAGAATTGCATTTATACGCTCTGTAATGCCACCCCAGAATAATGAAATAGATGCAGTTACTCAGTTTTTTCATATGCTTGATTATGTCAAAATGGTAAAAGGCGGGATAATTACAGATAAAGGGCTGCTGGACTTTACAACTTATTCTTCCTGCATGAACCTTGAAAGCGGAATTTATTATTATAAAACATATGATAATAGCAGAATTAATGCAGTTGATATGAATAAAGAAAACCTTGATGGCACCGAGATTATAACATTCCCTTATGTGGAGAAACAGGATATACATTTTCAGAATTGATGATAGAGCTGTGCACGGTTTTCAATGCAAAAAGTAGGCATACAGTTTATCTTATCTAAATATTAAGGCATACAGTTTAATCTGAACCTTACTCCCAATCGTTAGATTTTTTATGTCTAACTTTTTTTGGGGGGTCCATCTCGGAACTTGTATGCCTACTATATTTATATTGATTAAGCATTATATTTTTACTCTATAGCTAATAAATCACTTATTAATAAATCACTTATTAATTAAGCACTTTTTATTTAAGCACTTTTTAATTAAGCACTTTTTATATTTAAGCAGCCTTTATTTAAGCACTTTTTATATATATGTACCTTTTATATTTAAGCACCTTTTATATTAAAGCACCTTTTATATTTATGCACCCTTTATTTAAGCACTTTTTTTATATATGTACCTTTTATATTTAAGAACCTTATATATATATACTTATTTTTAATATAAACTAATAAGGATTACTAATGGCTCAATCTTACTGTTCATCCTTGCTATATGCCTTGATTTTATTAGTAACGTCATTTTTGAAACGGTCTATGAAGCTTTGTATATACTCAAGAACATCAAGTGTGTCATCCTTGATTAAAGGAGTTAAATCCATAGCATAGCTTAATGCGGTCGAACAATCAGTACCATGGGATTCAGAATATGTAGCATTTGCAAGTCTTCTGCCCTCTGTTGCTAAGTCATACCTCTTGCCGCCACAAATCTGTGAATCGTGAACCCCTAGCACAGCAGCAGCTATGTTTTTGTGAGAGGACACATCAAATAGCACTTTTTCATTATCATTAACCCAATCAAGCCCTCTCCAAACTTCGCAACCATATACCTGCTCTGGTCTGAGCTGTAGAGGCAACAGTCTGATGGCGCTGATAACCCTTAGTGCTACTGCCACATGAGTATCATGTTTATCAGCAAGATTATGAGTATACAATATTTTGGGTCTGGCTATTCTGATCATTTCCTTTATCTCATCTATAACCACATTACTCTTTGCATCCTTGACCTCACTGCTTTTGTAGCCGAGAAGTGCCATAGAACCGTATTCTCCAACATAAGCAGCCTTCTTCTGTTCAAGCTTCCTTATGCTCTGCATTTGCTCATCAGTAAACTTCTCATAAAGCCCATCTCTTGGACTACCCGCTCCATTAGTAACAACTACACCGCTAAACCACTCATCATCTCTTCCGAAGCATTGTGCTATACCGTGGTACGACATTATCTCAATGTCATCATGGTGTGCTGCTATAGCCATATGGGTAGTTCTCTCCAGCGCTTCTTCAGTGGGTCTCCCATCAGGAATAAACAATTCTGCCTCTGATTTATTTAACTTCATGTTTAACTGTCCTCCTTCTAAAAAGATTATCTATATTTATATTAAAGATTATCTATATTTATATATCCTGTTCCTAACCAACTAGCTTCTCTGCTTCAAATTCTCTGCATAAAGCTTGTATGCTAGCAGTCTTCTGCACAAACCCAAACATAAAATTATCTGCGTACAGCTTTAAATACTACAAAATTATCTGTTTACAGCTAATATACTACAAGAATTTTTGCGTATAGCTTATATACTAAAAGAATTGTGTGCCTAACTCTTACACGGATAATTTCTATATTGAGAACTTGTCTACAGCGTTGTATTTCAGCTTTATAAGCTTATCTTCTCACATATATCTCCACTAATCAAAGCTTAATTTAGGTAGACTAGCGGCAGCAATTGACTGTCCTAGTTTTATTGTGGATTCCTCCGGAACTGCAAGCTTAATTTTTTGTGCCAGATCTGGAAATTCCTCTGCAAGCACTTTGGTAGCATTCTCTATTATAATGCTACCCCCATTATCAGCCATTACTCCTCCTAGTACATAAGCATAATCTATATCGTAGAAGTCTGAATAATGTGCAATAGCGTAACCCAAATAACAACCTATAGTTTCAAAAATCTGTATTGCAGCATTATCTCCTCTTTTCAGTAAATCCTGTACTATTTGAAGCTTTTGCGGCGGCAATAGTTCGGGGTCGATACTTATCCCTGCAGCAGGAGCAAGCTTTATAACAGCATCCTGAGATAAGTATTTTATTCCACATCCATAATCTCCCGACCATTCATCAATCATTGACATAGGATTATAGTCAATAGGAACAAATGCAAGCTCATTAAGCCAGCCTGTCACATTTCCCCCTCCATCAACGTAACCACCTGCTTGGCTTGTACCCATCGATATTCCCAGAACTTTTTGAGAATTCAGTGCCATAGCCCCAGCAAGTGCAGCAACATCGCCGTCATTAGCAACCTCAAAAGGTATACCACCTAACTCATTATCAATCCTCATGAATATATCTTTAACCTTGGCATCAAAAACATCTTCCTTCACTTCTAAAAATAGAGAAGATATCATGATTCTATTGTTTACAATTATGCCTGCAGAACTTATTCCTAATGCGTCAACCCTTGGCATTTTCTGTGCAGCTTTTTTAATTATACTAATTATCTCCATATAATGGTAATCCGGGTCATCATTTATCTTGGGTTGCCATAAAGCATCATCTGTAAAAACTACTTCTCCATTATCTACTACTGATACCTTTTTACGACTTCCTCCTAGGTCAACACCAATTCTACAGCCTTCCATGTGACGTCCCAGAGATTTTTCAGCACCTTTTGAGCGGGGGACATCATTTATATCTACTATTTCTACTACAAATCTCTTTTCATACACCCTGCTCATAAAATTAGCATCAAATTCTCTTGCTCCACCCTGTTTGTATAATTTTGATATATACTCTCCTATGTTATCAGAGCCACCAATTGTGAGTTTCCAGCCCCCACGAGTCCATAATAGAGTTTTAACAATACGCTCAATATATAAGAGATTTTCTTCATCCATGCCGCTATTTTCCGGGAAAATCTTGGTGCTATATGTATAAACTAAACCTTCTTCCCTCTCTAGAGCTATTTTTATTTCAATGCTATCTTTGTATTTGCTCAATTTATTACGGTATGCCCTGTTTATTAGTGATATGGGCATAAATTCTTTATCCAGTACTGGAATTAATTTGGGTTTGACACCAAGGCTACGCATAACGAACCTCCTTTATCTTAATAAAATACATCTTATTATCTTATACAATCATCTTGCTATCTTATACAATATATCTTGCTATCTTATACAATACATCTTGCTGAAATATTTCCTTGTATATAACACTAAATATATTTGCTTACTAATTTTTGCATTTGCTCAAATTTTTCTTCCATATCAGCAACCAGCTTAAACTGAGTTCTGCATCTGTCGAGATTATGACCCTCTCTGTGAATTTTAAAATATGTATCACCTGATAGATAATCAGTTAAAAATCTTATGCCACATTCATAAGTCATTATCTTTGCTGCATGTGGTAAATGTAATAGCTCTGTTTTTGTCAGACTGCTTCCGGCAGAAAAAAGAAAGCCCTTGGTAAATTGTTCGTAGAGGTTTATATCCATCCAAACCTTGGATAAATCCTTTTCATCCTCCTCACCTGTGTTAGCTCCAGCACGTATAGCATCTCCAAAATCATATAGTGATATGCCTGGCATAACAGTGTCTAAATCTACTACACAAATACCCTCTCCTGTTTTATCATCTATCATAACATTATTAAACTTAGTATCATTATGTGTTACACGAAGAGGTAATTCGCCCTTTTCCAGTAGATCAACGAGGAGAATTACCTCCTCATATCGCTTTATTGCAAAGTCAATTTCCTGCTTTACATCTTTGGCTCGATTAACCACATCTTTCTCAATGGCCTTAATCAATGTAGCATATCTCAGCTTTGTATTATGAAAGTTTTCAATTGTTTCATATAATGTTTCGGCTGGATAATCGCTCAACAATTTTTGAAAGTTTCCAAAGGCCTTGCCTGCGTTGTAAAGATGCTCAGGCTTCTCTACAAGTTGGTATGTCCTAGCATCCTCTATAAATGCGTAAGCCCTCCAAAAATCACCACTGTCACTTTTATAGAAGCTTTTCCCATCATTTGCAGGAATTAGGTTCAGTGTTTCTCTATCTGGATTCCCACCATTTTCAATGATTTTTTTGCGTAAAAAGGAGGTTACACCCTGAATATTTTCCATAAGCTTTTCGGGACTCTTGAATATGCTATTATTTATTCTTTGGAGGATATATCGAATCATTTCACCATTTTGCATTCTAAAATATACAGCATATGTATCATTTATATGTCCAAAGCCATATGATTCACTTCTGACAAAGCTTCCATTAAAACAAAAATTCTTTATAATATTTTCAAAATCATATTTTTTATTATCCTTCATTGAGCTACCTCCAGTATTCACCTTGATTCCCTCTATTTATCATAACCATTTGGATTGCATACCTGCCAGTTCCAGGAGTCCTTGCACATATCTTCTATCCCTCATAACCATCTGGATTACATACCTGCCAGTTCCAGGAGTCCTTGCACATATCTTCTATCCCTTTTTCTGCGCTCCAACCCAATTCTTTCTTTGCCTTTGATGGGTCAGCATAGCAGGCAGCTATATCGCCCGGTCTTCTCGCTACAATTTTATAAGGTATTTCTCTTTGTGCGGTTTTAGCAAAAGCATTTATAACTTCTAAAACAGTGTAACCTGTACCAGTTCCAAGATTGTATGTCACAACCCCTGGATTGCTTTTTAGTTTTTCTAGTGCCTTGAGATGCCCTAAAACCAAATCAACAACATGAATATAGTCTCTGACACCTGTTCCATCTGATGTAGGATAATCATCTCCATAAACACTTAACTTTTGGAGCTTGCCTATTGCAACCTGAGTAATATATGGTACCAGGTTATTGGGTATGCCCTTTGGATTTTCTCCTATTTTGCCGCTTACATGGGCTCCTATTGGATTAAAATATCTCAATATAGCTATATTCCATGAATTGTCAGCGGTGTGTAAATCCCTTAATATTTCCTCTATCATTAACTTAGTTCTGCCATAAGGATTAGTGGCTGACAACGGAAAGTCCTCCGAAATTGGTACTTTATGTGGATTCCCATATACTGTTGCGGATGAACTAAAAACAAGATTTTTAACTCCATACTTGTTCATTACTTCACATAAAATTAGTGTGCCTGTGATATTATTTTGGTAATATCTAAGCGGCTGAGTGACCGACTCTCCTACTGCTTTTAAACCAGCAAAATGCATTACTGCATCAATTTCTTCTTTTTTAAATATCTCCTCTAATGCATCCTTGTCAAGTAAATCATTCTTATAGAATTTCAATGTTCTTCCCGTTATTTCCTCGACCCTCTTCAAAGCTTCTTCATTACTATTACTAAGATTATCTATTACCACGACCTCATAACCTGACTTCAAAAGCTCTACGCAGGCGTGGCTTCCAATGTATCCGGCTCCACCAGTTACTAAAATTGACATTTTTACCTCCTATTTTTCACCCTTCTCTTATATACATTTTAAAATGGCTGACTTAATATTTATTTATCAATTAAGTCAATTTATTTAGACTTTTGGACTATAAACATTGCTTGGTCTTACCTCTATGACTATAACTGGCTTTGACATACATTGGTACTATAAAAACTGCTTGCCTTAACTTTATTACTATAACTTCACTTTGATATACATTTGGAACTATAAACATTGCTTCACTTAGGCTATAATATAGTAAAGATAAGTACTGTGAGGTTAAAATGGATTACGAAAAAACTACTCTAGTAGAACAAATAGTCATAAAAAAAATAGTTTCAATACATTATTTTGAGTATGCTAAAGATTATGTTTTTGAAGGAGAAAAGCATGATTTCTGGGAATTTGTATACGTTGACAAAGGGGAAGTCGAGGTTATGGCTGACTCTCTAGGTCTAGAGCTAAAACAAGGTGAAATTATATTTCATAAGCCCAATGAATTCCATAATGTTTGGGCAAACGGAAAAGTTGCGCCTAACCTCATAATTGTATCCTTTGAATGTAAATCTCCTGCAATCAAATATTTTGAAAATAAGATACTGAAAATAAGTGATTTTGAAAAAAACCTCCTTGCGCAAATTATTAATGAAGCCAAAGAGGCCTATACCTCGGAGCTAGATATTACCTATCTTAAAAAGCTAGAGAAGAAGAAATATCCCCTTTTTGGCTGTGAGCAGTTAATCAAAATATATCTCGAACAATTATTAATAAGTATGATTCGTAAGGGTAACAGTGTAAATAGTAATAGCAGGCTCTCAACGGCAATCAAGGAAAGATCTGATAGTGATTTAGTACATAGAATAACTAATTTCTTATATGAAAACATTACGAAAAAGCTTACTTTTGATGATGTTTGCAGGTTTTCTGGCCTCAGCAGGACAAGCCTTAAGGTTTTATTTAAAGATAATGTTGGAATGGGAGTGATGGAATACTACAAAAAGCTTAAAATCCAAGAATCAAAAAACATAATGCGAGAAGGAAATTATAATTTTACGCAAATATCAGAGATTTTGGGATATGCTTCTATCCACTATTTTTCAAGGCATTTTAAAAACGAAACAGGTATGACACCCTCACAATATGTATTATCAGTCAAAGCCAAAGCAACTAAACTATGATGGAAAAACAATTTCCCTTCTTGCACCGAGACTCGCTTTGGACATATTAGGGGATTTAAACGAACAGCTAAACTCAAATACATTTGACAAAAATATAATAAGTTATATGCAATAATAAGTAGCCATACTATAGTTGCTACAGCCATTGTATGAATGCGGTTTTATCCTCCGAATTGTACCCTGCTCTTCTGTAGAAATTCAAGGTGCTGTCCTTCTTGCTGCCTGTCATTAGCATTATTTTATAACAATTCTTATCAATAGCAATTTTTTTAGCATATTCTAATACAGCTGTTGCAAGACCTTTATTTCGGTAGTCTTCATGTGTAACTACATTCTCTATCAAGGCGTATGGTCTTTGATTATTAGTGAGATTAGGAACAATAATCATTACGCAAGAGGAAATTATTTTATTATCTTCTTTACTAATAAATATGTAATGATTTTTATCGTTCAGTATGTCGTTCCATATATCAAGCAGTTTATCATCTATATCCGGCAATTTATTATCATGCAATTGCGTATATAGTGAAAGTAATCCATTTAGGTCATTATTGTCAGCAATTTGTATCTGCATTTTTTCCCTCCACTCCTTACAAACACTCGATTCCTTACAAGCACTCTGTCTTATATCTTTTAGAAAACTCTATCCTTGCTTTTTGAGTGCATTCTGCAATAAAACTAGATTTTCCACTGGTATAAGCATCCCTATTGTGCTCATACTGGATTTTTAGCGTTAGCTTGAGCAATGCATACTCCGACGCAATATCACCATGTGCAATTAGATAATCCCTGAAGTATAGCTCATCCCAATCCTCATGATATCGAACATGAAGATGATATACTTTTTCCGCAAAACCATGCTCTGTGTACCCTTTATTAAATATCAGGTTGAGTTTATCCTTTTCACTATGCATTAGTATCCAACAATCTTGCTTGAGCAATTTGCTTAATAACTCTACATCAGCATTACTTTTTAGCTCCAACAAAATATCAACTGTTGGCTTTGCAATAAGTCCATTGACTGCTGTGCTACCTATATGATTTATACGGGCTATATCTATTTTATTTAATAAATTTTGAAGCCTTTTCTCTTCTTCTTTATACCAGTTTATACACTCTGGATTATGGTCTCTAAGAATGATAGGAAATAACCGCCATAATTCCTCTAGGGACATTTCACTCAGCTCTTTTTGCATATAACCTCCACACACCATAAAATTCCTTGTAATATTATACCGCCTTTATAACTTATATGCAGCTATTTATTATATTGCTATTTATAATGCAGCGATTTATAATGCCATTTATTTGTATATAAGTATTTTAATGCATTATATAATCGCTGATACAACCCAAATCCAGACCACTTTGGACTGGGCACTTCACGTTCGTAACGAGTTTGGGACCTAAATTGCTCTTTTTTGGCTGTTTAGGTCCCAAATTTGGATTGCACTGTGCCAAATCCCACTTTTTCAGGGGTATATACCCTCTCTGTTCTTGAGTTTGGGACCTAAACCTCGCTTTTTGAGCAATTTAGGTCCCAATTTTAGGTTGCACTGTGCCAAATCCGACTTTTTCAGGGGGTATATACCCTCTCTGTTCTTGAGTTTGGGACCTAAACTGCTCCTTTTTAGGCTTTTTAGGTCCCAAATTTGGATTACACTGTGCCAAATCCCACTTTTTCAGGGGGTATATACCCTCTCTGTTCTTGAGTTTGGGACCTAGACGCTCTTTTTTGGCAATTTAGGTCCCAAACTTGTATTGCACTGTGCCAAATGAAACTTTTACGGGGGTATATACCCCTCCCTTTTCTTGAGTTTGGGACCTAAACCTCGCTTTTTGGGCAATTTAGGTCCCAATTTTAGCCTGCGCTGTGCCAAATCCGACTTTTACAGGGGGTATATACCCCCTCTGTTCTTGATTTTGGGACCTAAACCTCGCTTTTTGGGCAATTTAGGTCCCAATTCTAGCCTGCACTGTGCCAAATCCGACTTTTACGGGGGTATATACCCCTCCATTTTCTTGAGTTTGGGACCTAAACCTCGCTTTTGGAGTAATTTAGGTCCCAAATAGAGGTAAAACCAATAAAAAGTAAGCCCTACTTTTATATTAATATTAATAAGAGTAGGGCTAACATATTATAGTGCTAATAGTTTTAATCATCACACTTTGTAATTCTAGAATACCTTATTATGTTTCTTCGAATATCTTGTTATGTTTGCTTGAATGTCTTTTTATGTTTTCTCAAATATCTTATTATGTAATCCTTAAAATCTTACTTTGTAATCCTAGGTCAATGGCACAAGAGGAACACCATGAGAGCAATCCAATTGAATACCCTATTTTGTTGTGCTTATATATCTTACTTTATTGCCTTTATGTATCCTAACTTTGTTGCTTTAAGTATCTTACTGTAGAAGTATTAATAAATCCCTAATGTCGTCGATCTTCATATCGTAATCTTTTACTCTTCCAAAGCCGTAACTAGCAAACACAAAAGGCACCTTTGCCTGCCTAGCACTGTTACAATCACCTTCAGTATCTCCCACATAGATTGGATGCTTAAGTTGATTTCTCTCAATAATCAGCTTAATATTTTCACCTTTCGATAATCCGGTAGCCCCTGCACTTTCGATATCCTTGAAATAGTGGCCCAGTTTGTGATATTCCAGAAAAGCTTCTATGTATCCACAATGACAGTTGCTCACAATAAATAATGGGTAATGCTCCGCAAGCTTTTCCAGCGTTGACTCAAGATTATTATATAGAATACCACCTTCTTTTAGTATCAAAGGATTTTCAGCCTCACAACAGATATTAACCAGATTCATCTGCTCCTCCTCAGTTAAATATGGAAAAAACTTCGCTCCTATTTCAGCGACCTGCAAACCTTGAACGCTTTTGTACATTTCGAGAGTTATTGATTCTTTTATTTCTTCTCTATCCTTCAATATCTTGTCCCATGCACCGAATGTAATCTCAGTTGCATCCCAAAGAGTCCCATCCAGATCAAATATTATAGAATCTATTAAATTCATTATTCTTCACCCACCTTATTTATCTTAGTATAAACTCGGTAAGTATAAAGTTAAAGCATAAAACTTAATATATTTACAACAATACTAATAAATCCTAATACTTTTTGTTATACTTTTTGTTAGACTTAGCATATGTTCCCCTATACTTACATCTCTTTGTCATATTTAACTCTATAAAAAATTCCACAGCCTATTACAAATAGATATGCAAAAACCAACAAAAGTACTGCAACCATATCTGTACCCATTAAAGCATAAGAAAGCATTAGAGCTCCAAATACAAAAACCATAATATCATATGCCTTGGCTTTTGCCCGATTTACTATTGCAATATTCCTCTCATCATTTTCGTTTATTTCCATCTGTTTCTTTATATCCGGGTGATTTTTAATTGTTCGTAACTTAATTATCTCTGCTATGCCCCCGCCAAATATACCACTTCCAAGTCCGACAAGAATATATGGAAGTGTTGACATTATTCCAGTAGGCTGCGAAATAGTTTTTAATAGAATTAACCCTGACACAAACATTAATATGCCGATAATAGTAATAATTATAGAATAAAAAGTCTTCTTCATTTTCCATCCTCCTCATAGATAAAAATATCCTCAATACTCATATCAAAGTATCTTGCTATTTTGAAAGCAAGTATTATTGAGGGATTGTATCTTCCATTCTCTAATGATCCAATTGTTTGTCTTGAAACTTCAAGTGCTTCTGCTAAATCTTCCTGTTTAATTCCATGCTGTTTACGAATTTCTTCTAGGCGATTTTTCACATTGCACCTCCTAACTATAAGTATGTAAAGTTAGCTTTCCATTTTAGTATATTCTTGATATGTATAAATGTCAAGTATGCTTTCCATTTTTATATATTAATATATATCAAGCAAAGCTTTGCACTGTGTTTAATTATTAGTACTATTTTTTTAAATAATATATTTCATATCGCCAAGGTGATATATTTCAATCATGAATTCAACAGTCTTTTTGCCCTTATAGTAAACGCCACTAAATTTGGAAATATTGTAGCCGTATGTCTCATCAATGATTTCCAAATCCAACTCTTTGTACTTATATGAGAATTCTTCTAGTCTAAACCTCTTACCCTTAAGCCGAGAAAAACTAGTATGAAACACGTATACACTGCAATAATCGAAGTCAACATTCTGGAACTCTATATATCCCTTAGTAGGTATACAGTCACCATTAGATAGATCATAATATCCATCTTTAAAAATAAGCTTAACATTATTGGCATCTATTAATATTTTATGTATATGACAATCATGAAGGCTAAAAGGTAAATCAATTATATTGTTGCGTATTATTTCTCTCATAGTAACCCCCTAAATCATTATTTTAAACTTAAGTAATCCTTTGTTTTAACTATTGTTTTAATTATTATTTTAAGAATAAACCCTTGTATTTTTTACATTCATTCAAGATAATTTTCTTATACTTTAATATTAGTACTTTATCGATAAATCTACTAGAGCAGTAATGAAATCCTTGAAGGTAAGGGTATAAACACTTAAGAGTAAAAGAAAGATCATTGATTTTTGTCAAATAATCATTCATGTATTTTAAGACCTCAAAGTCAGAATCTTTAAAGTCAGCGATAAATATAAATTTATACTGTAAAAAAATAATAGGTAGCGCCTCATAGAATACTGTGAAGTTTACCCCACAAAATACTAATATAATTTCAATTATGAAAATTTCTCATCATCTTTAAGAATAGCTTTATATGTTGTTTGCTTATCATTATCATAATCGTATTTAAGAAGACAAGCATTTGCTGCTACGATTTCTCTATTAAGTACGGTATTAGAAATGCTATGTAAATAAGTATTTTTATTAGTGCTGCTAGGACCGGTTTTAAACTGTAGAATTATCATTATAGATAAGCTCAAAAAAGTAATTATTAAAAATAAAATAATAAAACGCCTTCTCACGATAAACAACCTTCCATTAATTGGTATATATATTTAATTATATTAAGCGAATGAAGTTTTTTCAACCTCCCATTTTTGCAATTACTATAGAGAATTATTAGTCATAATAATACTCTGTGGGGGTAAAATGCCCAATAGTTTAAATAATAATAATATGAACTTGACACCAACCACTATTGTTTATATAATGTTCCAAAATAGTTAAATTCTGTGAAGAGGAAAGTATCCTTATAAAATTTCTTACAGCGAGTCGGAATAGAGTGTAAGTCCGACAAGAAATTATCTGGAGAAAAGGGCCTCGGAGAAGCGACCTGAGCATTTAAGTAAAGGTACGTCGTTGACTGCGTTAAAGTTATGAGTGGGTTGAAAGTCAACCAACTAGAGTGGTACCACGGGATTTGTCCGTCTCTTATTATTTATAAGAGGCGGTTTTTTATTATGTACTTTTGTTTGGAGGAGTATTATGAAAAAAATAACTGAGCTAATTACAGATATCGTTAAGAATGCATTTGTAACATGCAACTATTCTGCAGAATATGGGATGGCCACAATATCAAATAGACCTGACTTATGTCAATTTCAATGTAATGGTGCCTTAATAGCTGCGAAAGAGTATAAAAAATCTCCCATTGCTATCGCTTCTGAAGTTGTAAGCTTACTGAAAGATCATCCTGATTTTAAGGAAGTAACATGTGTAATGCCTGGTTTTATTAACATAACTGTAGATGATCACTTTATAATAAGGTACCTAAATACTATGGTTCATACAGATAAATTGGGTTGTGAAGAAATTGGACAAAGCAAAACCATAATTGTTGATTACGGTGGACCCAATGTTGCAAAACCTCTTCATGTAGGTCATTTAAGATCAGCTATTATCGGTGAAAGTATCAAGCGTGTTGGAAAGTTTCTAGGATATAGAATGCTAGGTGATGTGCATCTTGGAGACTGGGGTCTACAAATAGGTTTAATCATAGCAGAGTTAAAAAAACGCAACCCTAACTTAATCTATTTTGATTCACATTATGAGGGAGATTATCCTGCCGCTGCACCTTTTAATATATCTGAACTTGAAGAAATTTACCCCACTGCAAGTAGTTGCTCAAAAAGTAATGCTAAATTTATGGAAGAAGCCAAGCAAGCAACCTTCTTATTTCAGAATGGACACCGTGGCTATGTTGCTCTATGGCAACATATTCTAAATGTATCAATACAAGATTTAAAAAAGAACTATGAAAACTTAAATGTCTATTTTGATTTATGGAAAAAAGAAAGCGATGCTCTGCCCTATATTTCTAAAATGATAGAAGATATGAAAAACAAAGGCTATGCATACATTAGCGAAGGGGCCCTCGTAGTTGATGTCAAAGAGGCTGCCGATACCAAAGAAGTGCCACCGTGCATTTTAGTAAAATCAGATGGAGCAACGCTATATAGCACAACCGATTTGGCTACAATCATAGAAAGAATGGAACTATATAACCCTGATGAAATTATCTATATTGTTGACAAAAGGCAGGAACTACATTTTGAGCAGGTATTTAGGTGTTCAAAGAAAACAAACCTCATCTCGCCAAATACTACACTTACTTTTCTTGGTTTTGGGACTATGAATGGTAAAGATGGAAAGCCTTTTAAAACTCGTGATGGCGGAGTAATGCGTTTGGAGCATCTTATACAAGAAGCTAGTGATAAAGCTTATCAAAAAGTTATTGAGAATAAAGAAATTTCACAGGAAGAAGCAATAGAAATCTCTAAAAAAGTTGGGTTAGCAGCTATCAAATATATTGACTTATCTAACCACTTTTCAAAAGATTATATATTTGATGTAGATAAGTTTACATCCTCCGAAGGAAATACAGGGCCCTATATTATTTATTCGGCTGTAAGAATTAAGTCTATTCTTAACAAGTTTTCCTCTATGAACTTTGACAATAAGATTCATAATACATCTATAGGATTACCCTATAGTGATAATGAGCGTAACCTGATGCTAAAAATTACTCAGTTTAATGAAGTTATATTAAGCAGCTTTATTGATTATTCACCGCACAAGATATGTCAGTTTATCTATGAATTATCTAATGAATTAAACAGGTTTTACTACGAACACAAAATTATTTCTGAGCGAGATTCCTCGAGACAATCATCTTGGATTAAGCTAATTATTCTAACAAGAGATATTTTAATAACCTGTTTAGATTTACTAGGAATTGAAGCACCTGACAGAATGTAGTATTTCACAAATTTTGATAAACAGAAAATAGCATACTAAGTTGGGGTTACGAACTAATATTCCCACCCACCAAAGTCCTTCCCTACCCCTTGCTCCTACCCCCCGACTATCCGCCCTTCCAAAAACCTGACCTAATACACTTCTTCCATAAACTCGCCAAAATCTTCTTTTTTCTTTTTCTCATTCATCCTAATACGGTTCTTCCATGAAAAGAGAAGGATTTAGAGGGCAGGTTTAGGTCCATGTCCCTAAACCCTTGAAACACAAACCTTCTGGCATGTCCTAATAAAGTTCTTCTGTGGGCTTATACAAAAAAGGGACGGAAGAACTTTGGCTGGTCTGCCGAGGTCCTTCTGTCCCTTGATTCTACTGGGTTCTATCTATATTTATTATCCGTTTTTTTTCCCTGGCGTGGAAGGGGTTTGGGATAAGGGAAAAGTTTTATTGGGAAAATACATAGTTACGGGTTTATGGGAAAGGGGTCAAGGGCTAAGGTACATAAAGTTCAATCATCCTTGAATTCATCGGGCTTTTTAACCTCACCATAAAAGAAATATGCTTCTGCAGATTTACCTATAAGACGAGTTCCTGTAGAAGCAATAGTACCTGATACCGCCCAACCACCAAAAGGAACGAATTTTAAGATTTGTTGTGCTGCCATTCTTATCCCATATCCAGCTGCTATATTTATTCCTAATGTAGCTAAATACTCGCCTATAGTTTCTTTAGTAAACTCTCTGCATGATAATCCGCCTATAATAGCTATCATTAACATCTGTAACGGTATAAGGATAGCTATGTCAGAGAAAGGTATTGGCGAAGCACCTATTCCCCCAGCAATTACAGAAAATCTATTTATTATAGAGGTTGATATTTTTTTTAGCATATCCTTTCTTTTTTGTGCTTGAAAAAAATTTAGAATTGCCGCTTCTGGTAAATATTCGCCAATAAAATATGAAAGGGTCTCTATGTTCCAGTAATCTCCTTCGATCGCACAAACTGGTATAACACCAATGTATGTATCATCTTCAAGTTTGTAACCTTTCAAGGGATTATTCAAATCAATGTTACTTGAGGATAATCCAAAGACATCAGAAGTAAGGTAATCCAAAGCTTCTTTTATTAGCCCTGCTTTTCTTGCACTTTGTTCGGGAGGCCAATCTCTCGGGTTTCCAAGTGTATCTGCTTTATTTAACGTAATAATCGTAGGAATGGAATACCCATTATTCTTTTTATACCTATTAGATATGTCTTTAAAAACATTAAGGTCATTCGACAAGTTTCTGATTTCTGGGGAGCTTATCACATGAAGAATAGCATCTGGCTTATACTTATTTATTGCCTGCTCCAAAACAGCAGTTGCGTCATCACTTATAGCTCCATCTGGTCTTGTTGTTTCAAAAATTCCTCTTGTATCAATTACCTGCCAACAGGAATACCTGTCCTCGAATGTAATAAAATATGGATACGCTACAGGAGTACCAGGTTTTATATCACTTACTTCGGCTACTTTTTTATTAGCTAAAGCATTTATAACTGAAGATTTCCCGTGCCCAGATCTACCCATCAGTAATAGAACTGGTGGTCTGCTATCATCAACCAAATTACGTATTTCATCAAAAGCTGGTCCCATAACTTTGTCTTTTAAAAATGATTTAGCCTCTGCAGGTAAACTTCCTGTTAATGTTTCAAACAATTCATCAATAGATTTGATTAGGTTTTTTGTTTTATTCTTATCTATAGCCATTTTAGCACCCCCCTCATAGAACTACATGATTATTATATATACCCAAAATCTTCCTGTCAAAAAATATTTAAATGATATATATAATTACAGCATTCGTTATTTTACTCTGCTCACAATTTATTTAACCTTGTAAAAAATAGAGGATATCTTTTAAAGAGTTGCTTCAATATAAGTTCCTTTCGTTATCTTGAACTAAAAAGGGACGGAAGAACTTTGCTGGTCTGCCGAGTTCCCTCTGTCCCTTGTTTTTCCTGGGTTTTATTTTCTCATCGTTTTTCTTTTTCTCTGGTATGAAAGGGTTTTAGGGGTAAGGGTTAACCCATTCAATCAATAATATCCTTGAATACTTTATCACCATATTTTTTCTTACGCTTTGCAGCCGTTTCATAGCAGTAATTTTCATCCCGTCTAGATATAACCACTATATTCATTACTTTTATATCTCTCACTAACGTATAACGACTCTTATGCCAATGCCTTTATATTTAATTTTGAAAAAGCCAGTCAGATTGTTCACACCCTTATTCCCAAGAGGCTTGCCGTAACCACCCTCACTTTGCGGCAGAGGGTTTTGTTTAACTTTCTTTATTCCTGCTAATACCATCTCACGAAAATCTGTGTCAAGTTTATCAAGGTCTCTTTTGGCCTCTTTTAAATATTTGTCCTGCCACATTTACTCAATCTCCACGGACTCCATAAGTTTATCGAGCCGTTCTTTGTTAATATTGTACTCTTTCAGTATATCATCATGGGATAGAGCTTCTTGTTGGTTAAAATTCTTCATTCTATCATCAGCCATTTGTAATAGTTCAAGGTTCTCTCTTGCTTCCAAAAGTTCTGTGTATTCATCAACAGAGAGTATTACAGCCTCTGGTTTATTGTTCTTTACTACAATAAACTGCTCCTTGTTCTTACCAACCTGCTGTATGATTTTTGAAGCCATACCTCTGCTTAAATCAGATACAGAAATAAGCCTGCCTATCATCTCTCTTAAATCAACCTTTAAAGTTTCGTGCATGGGAAATCACCTCTTTAACAATGCATACTGCATTTATCTTCTAATTTATAGTATATGCAATTTCACCTATATTTTCAATATTATTTTCAATATTATTTTCAGTAATATTTTTGTGAATTATTAACGATTCATATCTCGAGTCTGCATCCAAGTGGATAAAAAGGGCAGTTAAAAGGGAACAAGAAGTTCATATCGAATCTTCAGAAGTTTCTTTACTCTTTTAGCCTCCTTCTGCAAATTACCGTCTCTTTCTCTTGTTCTTTTTTTTAGACTTTTTCGTGTTTAATTTTTGTGACTTAATGTCTTTCTGATGTTGACATTCAGAAGGGAACAGACCATCTGTTTCCCTCTGATACAAAACATTAGAAATATCACTCTGATTTTTTTGAAGTATTACTATTTCATACTTAAGCTCTTTTATTTCTCTTTTATCATCAAATGTTTTTTTCCATTTATCATATAGACGGTCAAACGCAGTATATAATGCAAAACTGTAAAGTATACTACTCTTTAAATGATCAACAAATTTCGGATCTATACCATTAAAGATGTATTTTAGATTAAAACAATACAATACCAATGTTCCAAAAGATATAATTGCAAAATTAAGAACATATAGTTCTTTCTGATAATGAATTTGATCAGTACTTGTACTATTTGCAAGTGATATCCATAATTCTTGCTGCTCTTTATTTTTTTTCGCCTTTTTTTCATATCCATTAATCTTGAACTTAAAATATATAAATCCTATAAATTTCATAACAATATAATTTAAAGTAAAAATTCCCAATGATACTATTGGCAATGTTTCTAACCAATTCAATTTAATTAGTCCATTCCATAATATCGCACCAAACAATATGTTAATAAATAGAGATATCACAGTAGCTCCACCATACAAATTGATATACGAATAAATATTTCTAAACTTGAGCTTATCCAATACAAACAAAAATACGGCAACTGGAACTAAAGTAATGCAAAATATTACAACAGAAAAGCAAAATGAAGTATATTTGATTGTTCTAAAACTATTGGCCGACGCCTTTTTTTGAAAGAAATATGTCGATATCATTAACATTGGCATTTCAAAAAATAAAACAATTAAGTAAATTGAAAGAATTTCTGTACCAAGTACATGTCGATCAAGATTGCCTATAAACACTACAAGCATAATAATTGCAAACACCAGAAACCCAAGTCCTACCCAAACTACTGATCTATCTGGCATTTCATTACTTGCATAAAACTCATTTAGGGATTTCTTCATCCCTTTTAAACATTTCATTAACCGTCCCCCATTGAATCATATAAATTAGCCTATTAAGCGATGTTCATAAACTTGCACAATGTTCTCAAATGTTTACTTCAAGCCTACCTCTTACAGATGCACTTAACACGCTTGTTGAACCTCATTTCTTTTTCTGAAGAGAGTGTAAGTAATAACCATCGTTATTTCAAAATATTACCTTTTGCTTGATATATTATATCTTAATTACCAATATTTGTCCAATAATGTCATGTAGTTCATCCATATATTCTACCCGAATTCCAGCCTTTTTCAGTATTCTCCATTCTATCAGATTATCACCGTTCTCTTTCATCTCTTTTGCAGCCCATTCAACCCTTCGTAATCGAAAATCCATATCCGACTCCACCGTTCTCTGAATATACGCAACTGTTTTTGGCAGCTTATCCATATGCCGTTCCAGCAACGCTCGAATCCCCAGTGCTTTTCCAATATTCGACACACATATCCGAATTGGTTTATCCTCGGATTTTTCATTTGTACTACAAGTTCCTGCACCTGCTGGCATATTTCTTAATCCCGATTCTTCCAGTCCACCCGCTTATTGATATAGACCTTTTTCCGTGCAGGAGAATAATTATCCAGCCACTGCCGTTTATCTTTGTATTTGTATTTGCGATTCACATCCGATACCTCCATAAAAAAAATTTATGTGAATGTCCTCAAACGCCTTCAAACTCCCATATGCTGGAACGGACTGACTTGTTATAATCAATACATGCTGAAAAGGAGGTGCTGCCATGAGGATAGATGATTTTCAAAGTAAACATCTTGCTGTTCTTGACGAAATCGTAGCAATAGCCAGCCGCTCGAATGATCCCGTCGTTTTCGCAAGTGATATTGCAGAGCTCTTACTTGTAAATGGTTTGATTTCCGAGGCTGTATATGACATCCTGATGGGTGTAAATTAAAACCACCAGTCCAGCTTGAGCCATCAATCGGCCAAGCTGGCTTCCCTTAAGGAGATTGTGAGCATATCTGATTCATCAGACGCTTCAGATATTTTCAAAACAAGTCCTGGAAGAATATCTTCAATCCGCTGTCCAATATTGATATCAACGCCCTGATCCATACGCTCAACCAGTTCACGAAAAATACTTGCCGCCAAAAACGGCTCAATTAGATCTATAATCCGAAAATCTGGCTTACCTCGGCTATGCAGTATTCCGTGTGTATGGTAATTGGCTGCTGTTTGGCCACTCTGTTCCAGTTCTAAATGAACGTAGTATCCGTACCGTTCCCAGCTCTGTCGTTCAGTCTCATATTGCTTATATTCTTTGATGTTGTATCACCCCTTTCAATTCATCTATGTAGCCAGGAGAGCGGGCTCCTGGGTATGATTTTGGCAACACAAAACTAAACCTCTATTCAAAAAGGCTGTTTGAGTATATTGACTTATTGGAAACTTCATAGATAGGCTTTAGAGTTATGATGCTGAAATCTTTGTCATTCATTGGATCAGGATATGTTGCGGAGCTGAAGCCCACATGAATCAATACTTACGTATGAACAACATCGGACTGGAATCATTCCCAAAGCTTTCAATCCACCATTTGGCTGATGTCATACGCTTTTTGGTTTCATCCATCGCCCTGATGCCTCGGCCATGTTTCCTGATTAGTTCAGCTTCGAGTTTTTCAATAGCATCATCGCCATACTTTTTGATGAGGGACTCTCTGTTTGTTTCCATCAGCTTACGTCCTTTTCCCAGGTCTTTTTCAGCCTGCGAGGCTATCTCCATGAGTTTAGGATATATGTTGGCTCTGATCCTCATTGCCCACGCAATCTGTTTTTCGGAGCCAATCAGTTCTGGCCATTGTTTATTGGCTTCAATAGTTCTTAATACCATCTCGGCTTTATAACATTCGCCGCAGATGTTCCCTGTGAGCCACTCAATCTTTCGGTCTCTCTCCCCATGTACGTTTGTGCCACAAATTCGGTGTTCCTGCGTGTGCCCGCAGAAATGAGTTATGTTGTATTTTGCCATCGTTCATCACTCCTTTTTTTATTTTGTCGAAACTGTTGTGCGTAATTGATCAAGATATGGCTGTTGGAAATCATACGATACCAATCATGTGCCAGACATTATACAGACTGGTTGTGCCAAAACTTTTCAAAACCGTGGTTACGCTCGGCAGATTCGGATTCGCATTAATTTCTTTGGCCTTCATCGGTCGTCCTGCCTTTGCAACTTCCTCTTTGAGCCTGCGTTGGACATCTTCCTTTTGGTATCTGGTTCGATCCAATGGGGATGGCTGGAATCCTGCAGCAATCCTTAAGCCGTTCATACCGCCAAAAATTATGCTGTAAACGGATGAACTGTATAATCCCGAAGCACGGTTAATCTCATTTGCATAGAGCGGAGCCCCCTTATCCCATGAGCCTTCAATGTATCCGTTAAGCATTGAGTCATTTTCTAAATCTACATGTGGCGGCTTTTTATTCGGGGTCAGCCCCGCTGCAAGCACTGCGTTGTTGTAGCTACCATATGCAGAATAATCGGATTTACTGAAATTCCGACAGCCTTACAGTCTCTGGTTGTTGGTGTTTTTCCAGTCCTTGCACAATACTCCTTAAGTGGTGCCAGCAGATCTTCTCTTGACTGCACTATGGCTTTCACCTTCGATTTTCCTTTCATCTTAATCACCCCATTTTTTTACGATACCATGTTTTTTATATTTCACCTCTATACAGGAGGCTTTAAGCCTCCTCTACCATGTCGTAAAACCATTCATTCAAAGCCTCTGTACGGTCACGCTCCAAACACCACTTAAATGAAAGTACTGCTTGAGAACGATCCAGATACCAATCAAGAGCCTCTTCTCTTGTCATAGTCATAATTGCTTGTCCACTGCTGTAACGGTCTTGCCAACCTTCACACCATACATACTTCCAGGTCCGCCCTTACCAATGAGAAAAAACTCTTTCCTCTCGGATAAATACAGTTCTTCAGTGGTGCAGCAATAGGGTGAACAATACCCACAGCTGATTTCGGTACTTTGATAGCCTTTTCCGAGACCTGGATGTTTCTTACAACTGCTTTATTCATGTGATTTATCTCCTTTTCGTTTTGATGATTCCCATATTCATCCATCCGAAAATGGGTAACTTTAATACACCCCATGTGTCCTGGGCTTTTATGAATTTTGGCAATAGGAAAGAAAGGCCTCCTATGTTGCCGAATTCATATGTTTTCAGTTGTTACTGCTTTTTAGGAAATTTTATCGCCGTCGATCGTCGGCTTATTGAATTGCTGACTTATTCTTCACTCTTTTTTCACAGGTTTCTTCACTCTGTCAATTTGTCTATACTGCTTGTATTATCACATTGCATTCAACCCCTTTTCAAGTATTTTGATGAATTTGTATCCCTTTACCCGAATTTTAACATCATTCATCCTCTCAAATCAAATTCTACTCAACTATTTTTGTAATTCCAATTTGGGAAGCATTTTGTGGTAACCGATGATTTGATTATAGTAAATACAGAATATAAAGTCTACTTTTACTCAACAATAATCACACATTTTCCTAAAACAAAAAAACAGCCGCTACAAAGTCTTAAAAGCTTTGAAACGACTAGGTTACACGTCTTTCGTCTAATCTTTCGGTCTTAAACAGCCACATTCCCGTCCGCCGAGACGTATAGTCTATGCAAGTTCAACGCCTGCCGTATCCGCGGCTGTATCTGGCTGGTCTGCTGACAATATACAGGGATATTAAGCTACCCTATAATCTGCATCTAAATACAATTCATATCAGTTCTATTTTTTCTTTACCAATATGTTCCACGTGAATTCCATTATTTTTAAACTTCAATATATATTTTTTTAATGATTTTGGATAATTATGAAACAATACTGTTTTAATACTTTGGCTGTTCCATTCTAATATAGTATTTGTTAAATCTTCTTCAGTGGAATGAAAGCTCCAATCGGGCGATGATACCCTTATAACAGATCGAGGCTTGACCTGCGACAATTCAATTGGAATTGATGATTTTAATGTCCAAGGTCCTACCAATGCTATATCAGCACCAAACAACCGTTTAGATAGGCTTTCACAATCTTTAACACCAAGCATCGTACTAAATATTACTACATTTTCATCAAAAGATATCGTATCTATTGCAGATAAAGGATACACCCGCTGACTTTCAATGAAATTGAGTCTGTTGTTCCCTAAAACTCTATTGACAAATGGATCAATATTGAATTTTTTCAGAATTAAAGGTCCCCACATCGTTTTTAAAAGATTAAATAGTGAATCATTAAGCACAAGTTTAATAGATTTTTCCTTCGATTTATTTGTCTCAATGAAAGATAATAGATATGAGTATATTAACGTCTCAATACTCGTGCTTATAAAAACAATATTTCTTTTTCGTATAGAACCCAATAAATCTTCAATTAATATGCTTGGAATATCTTCATTTGATATACTATATTCTTTTTTCCCAATCATTGCTGCATCAATAATAACTGTTTTTTGTTTAGCAGGATCTTTTCTTATTAAGTCGTTGAGTTGTAGTCCGTATTCTAAAAAGCCATTCTTAATGCATACATCGCCCAAGTAATATACATAATGACCTGGAAAAGCTTTATATATGTATCCTATTGAACCTGGTGCATGAAATATAGGGAAAAAGTCAAGAGAATTTCTAAATTCTTTTAAATATATTATCTCTTCAACCGTTATTGTACTTTTAACGATTGCATTTTTTTCCAAATCGCTAAAGTTATTAAGGTTGATTATATGCTCAAGTGTCGTTTCAGACATAATCACTGGTATTTTGTGTTCTTTAATTATTTGTAGAAGCCCATATGAATGATCTTTGTGAAAATGAGAAATACATACAGCTTTTAAATTACATTGTTCTGGTATTTCAACTCCAAACCCTGTATCAAATAGAATACTACCTTCTTGACATTCTAATAAAGACGCATTTGCATCTTCACAATTTGAAATATCAGTAAGTCTTAAAGGTTTACCTAAACACAAGTTTTCAATCCTTGGTGTCCTAATATTATTATTTTTCATAATCGTCTTGTATACTGGTTTTGTTATTTCTGCACGGCTTCCGACAATATAAGGATACCAACCTGTATATGAAGTAATTTTTTCTCTTTCCGAAAATAAAAAATCTCTAATGTATGCATTTGGCTTTAAATGAACAATTGCTAATCTAAACTGGAATCCATTTTTAAATCGACTATTGTCTTTCCAGATGTAGTCATAGAATCGTATCATATCAATTTCAAGAAAAACTTTGGGGTAAGATTTTTCTATAAAAAACAAAAATTCCTCTATGATATAAGGTTTTTTATCAAACTTCTCAAGAGCTATTATTGCTCTTTTCAATGATCCAAAATATGGTTTTGTAATTATTTCATAATATAAATGTTTGTAATTTTTACATAATCGCTTCACAAATATCAACCCCAGTATCTTTTTATTTAGACCCCAAATGCTTTTTTAGTCAATTAGTAAATTGGAGTCAAAAATCAATTATTACAAATCCATCTTGATCCCGTTATTCTTCAGCCATTCTTTCCTGCTGCTGTAATCAGGCAGCACCGCAGCAACGATATCCCAGAACTTCTGTAAATGGCCATGTTCCAGCAAGTGGGCCATCTCGTGAACCACGATGTAATCCAGAACAGGCGATGGGGCCATGATGCTCTTCCAGTTGAACAGCAGCTCACCCTTGCTAGTACAGCTGGCCCAACGCTTTTGCTGATCTTTGACCCGTATTTCCGTCGGCTTAACATGAAATTTGCTCTGATAAAGCTTCACTCTTTCCCTGATCTTCTCCAGGGCTTTTTGCTTATACCACTCCTCAAGAGCCTTGTGTATCTGTGCTTCATCCTTGGCTGCTACCGTAACCTGGAACTTTCCATTGATGAGCCCTACTCTTGGACGTTCAATCCCAGGCTCAACTATCACCTGCATAGAGTAATTCCGCCCCAGGTACATGAGCGACTCTCCATTGACCATTTCTCTCCTAATAGGAATATATGCCATATCCCGCATAGCAAAAAGCCTCTGGACAATCCAACTGGCTCTGCTCCTGACCTTATTCAGGATGGCTTCCTCGGTCGCACCTTCTGGAGCCACAACATGAACCAAATCAGGAGGCTCAACACTAATCTCCATCGTCTTCCGTCTGGAGGAATATGTAACATCATATATAATTGTCTTTGTCCCATACTGAAAGGACATCTTCATCATCTATCAACCTCAATCTATAACGGCATAGTGCTTCTTTGCCAGCATTAGTAGTGGCTGCACAAGCTGTTTCCTGACATTTATCTTAATTTGTTTAAAGTACTGTGTATTGAGCAGCATGTAGATGGACCGTTCAATATCCCCTGTCTTTGTCAGGTTAGTCGTCCAGTCCACAACATAATTTTGTCGGATAATGTCGGCAACATCCTTTGCAATGCCTTTAGAGAGCTCAATCACATCATGGCTTATGTATTCTGCTGCATCTTCCTTTACACTGCTTGCTGATGTTTCTTCCGTATCAGTCAAATACTTCTTTACAGTTTCAAAGAAAGCATATTCTTCCACAGACAATCCCAGAGCTTTCGCTTCATACTGCTCGCCCTTTTCCATGTGTCCATTCACAAATTCCTCAAGCTGCTTCTTTCGTTCTACCCAGTTGTTCTTGGTTTCCTCCAGAAGCTGCTGCAACTTTTCCAATAGACTTGTATAATAAACAGGGTTGTCATCCATTTTGACATGAATGACATTTTTAATGGCATGTTCCATAGCAGAGGCTACGGCTTCATCGGACTTAAGCGTTTTCATTTTAGAAGAGAAATCAGAATCGAACAGCGTCACAGGAGCAATCCACTGTCGGACGCCAAGAGACTCCAGATGCTCCGAAATAAGCTTCCTGACCTTTTCCCCACAGTCGGCAATATCCAATTCCTTCCCAGGCTCAAAGCGGGCTTTCGCCGCTGCTCTGATATATCCCAGCCAACGCAGGTCATTAATGTGCTCGGTCGGAACATGGGCGGGCAGGATCTGCTCCATGGCTGAAGCAAATCGCTTATAAGCAAGCTCAAACTCGGCACGTTTGTCCTCGGGCTCCATTTTTTTGACCAAGGCATCCAGATCATCTTTCTCTACGCCGACAAACATAGCCATAACAGCTTCACGGTACGACAGCATTTGTTTATATATAGAATCCAACGACTCCATGGGCTGCCCCAGCTCCTCACGATCGAAGATGGCCAGAGCCTCCTCCAAAAAGGCTGTGACACCGAAGTAGTCTACCACATAGCCACACTTTTTCTTTTCACCACAGGTTCGGTTGACACGAGCAATAGCCTGAAGTAATCCATGCTCCTTAAGAGGCCTGTCCAGATACATGACCTGCTCGATAGGGGCATCAAACCCCGTCAGCAGCATGTCCTTGACAATTAGGAAGGCCAGGTTGTCCTTATCCAAAGGCTTGGTGAACCGTTTGATAATGCCGTCCTGCTCTTCCTTGGTTGTAAAATGTGCCTTCAAATGCGGCGGGTCATTCAAGTTGCCCGAGAAGATGACCTTTACCTCCAGCTCTTCACCAGTAATAGCCTTCATATGCTTGTTCAGGGCATTATAATACTTCACGCAGGCATCACGGGACACGCAGACCACCTGGGCCTTGAAGCCATTGGGAAAAATCTGTTCTTTGTAATGCTGAAGCAGATCCTTTGCGATATCCTCTACCCTGTTGTCAGCTTCTACAATGGATCGCTTATTGGCATATCTCTGCTTGATGGCTTCTTTTTCATCATCGGACTTATCCTCAAAAGCCTGGTCAAACAATCCCTCCAGCGTATCTGCTTTAATATGCAGGTCAGGGCGACGGCCTTCGTAAACAATTTTGACGGTTGCTCCGTCATCCACTGCCTGCTGGATAGTGTATTTATCGATATAACTCCCGAAGGTACGTGGGGTCGATTTGTCTTCTTTGTCAATCGGAGTTCCAGTAAAACCGACAAAAGCGGCATTCGGCAGAGCATCCCTCATACTTTTAGCCATGCCTGTATACTGGCTGCGATGGGCTTCATCCGCCAGGACAATCACATTAGACTTGGTAGTTAGGACTGGGAATTCCTTCTCAAACAACAGAGCAGATTTCTGCTTGCTGTCGTTCATAATTTCTGAAGCTTCTTTTTCTGACTGGAACTTATGGATAGTAGTCATAATGATCTGTGGCTGTGCCTTGGAAAGCAAGTCCTTCATCTCGCTGACAGATTCAGCTCGGACAGGGGTAGTGATGCTAGAAAGTGTTCGCACAAAGGTATTGTAAATCTGCTTGTCCAAGTCGACACGGTCAGTAACTACAACAATTGTGGCATCCATCAGTTTGGAAACTCGGCGGATCTTGCGAGCCAAGAACACCATGGTCAGAGATTTTCCCGACCCCTGGGTATGCCAGACTACCCCACCACGGTTGACAGAGTCCTTTCCATGAATCAACCTATCCAGTGCCTTGTTGACCGCTCGATACTGCTGATAACGGCAGAGCTTCTTGACCTTGATGCCCGTTTCGCTGTCGACTTCAAAGAGCAGGAAGTTCCGCATCACATCCAGAAGGTTCTTCTTTTCCAGCAGTCCCTGTAGAAACAAATTTTGTCCGTTATTTCCCACATCCTCAATGGATTCCTTCTTAAAGGGATATGGATCTTTCCACTCGACGTATTGACCATACTTGGAACTAATCGTTCCCGCATAAGCATGGTATTTGTTCAAAATTCCAGTAAAAAAGTTGGTATAGAACAGCCTTGGTACACCCTCAACCTTCTCTGAACCACGGGCATCCATATATCGGCGGAGCTGCTCATAGGCCTGATGCTTGCCCATTTTTTCATTTTTACTCTGTTCCAGAAAAGGTGATTTGCACTCAAGAACCACCACTGGAATACCGTTGACGAACAACACAATGTCAGGAATAGCATTTTCATTGTGCCCCTGAATTTTGAACTGCCGTGTCACCAGAAATTCATTGTTGCTCGGATTCTCCCAGTCTATGAATGTCACGGTGTGATACTTCTTCTGTCCACTCCCATCCAGATCCTGATCCAGAGCGAGGGTCAGGTTTACAAGGACATCATAAATCTTTTCGTTGATCTCCAGGAGATTGGTTCCCAGGTTTTCAGGGCGAGCTAAAAGCCGAACCGCTTTGTTGATATTACCTTCATCCATCCATGGATTAAGCCGTTTCAACGAACGTTCCAGCCGTTTGACCAGAATCACTTCCGTCACGGAATCCCTCTCTCCCTGTTCAGGATTCAGCTTGTCCCCATTCACAAATTCATAGCCCAGTTTATCTTTTATATAATGCATAGCTGGTAGCTCAACCAGCGTTTCTTCATTGCCGAGGTATGACATGTCTTCACCTCTGTCTATTTTACTCGTATTATCCCAGTAAGTAATTTCTGCATCAATTCTTTCTTTGATTCAAACAATTTCTGCTTTATTGCACATGTCTTATATATTCTTTCATCAACAGCCGATAAGATATTTGCAATCTTAATTTGCTCTTCAATAGCAGGAATGGGGATTTTAATTTTCATTACTTCATTTTTTGAGATATTATACCTTGTTGACCCTTGGCCTAATACACTCATTATTTTTCTAATTCTCGCTCCCCGAAATAAGTATTGTGCAAATTCAGGTATCAACATATTTAAGTTAAATAGCCTATATCCAAAACAGAAACTGTTAAGGTATAATTCGTCTACTCTATCAAGCATCACTGAACTCATACCAACTTCTTCAGGTGTTTCAGATGAAGTTGTAAAAAGCACATCTCCATATTCTACTCTATTTTGGTTTTCTCCGTCTTCGATACTTACATACTCAAAACCGTTTATATCGATTTTTGAATTCCCAAAAACGTTCTTATATGTTATGAAAGGCTTACCTTTACCAAAATCATCCTTGGTTTTACCAGATAATCCATTATATGTGCTACCCATTGTACCTAAAGTCATTACTTCCCACCCTTTAGGTATCCGCCCTATTTCCGTATCCCTAAATTCGGTATGCCCAATCCCCTTCGTCAGAAGCTTCTGCATCAATCCTTTTTTGAGTTCCTTTGATTTTTCGATCAATGCATAGGTTTGTTCGATTTGTTGGTCAACGTTGGAGAGGATGTCTGCGATTTTTTGCTGTTCAGCAAATGTAGGAATTGCTATTGGCAGAGCTCTCAATTCTTCAAGACGAATGCCCTTAACAGTAGAGCCTTTACCCATTGATCCAATATTTTTTGATTGGTTTAGAAACCAATGAAGCAAATATCTTGTATCAATGTTATCTTTGGGAAATAACGCTTTTAAGTCTTGATTTATAGCCATATCAGCGGTATTAATAAAGCCCCTTCCCAGACCCATTCTTGTTGCCACAATAATTTTTCCTGTAGGAATAAGATTTGATGCACTATTCTTTATTGCATCAAGAGTAATATGTTCAATCGTATCATCTTTATAGAATTTGTTATCTAAATCTTTAACTGTTGCCCATGGTATTTCCCCTTGATAAAAGTGTTCGTTATCACGTGACGGAGTCCCTCCCCCAACAATTCTATTTAAGCAGTTGCCTAATGTTTCTGGTATCCACTCCTGTGGTATCTCTCCAAGCTCGGTCATTTTATATCCTTCTCTACTCATTTTCATCCACCCACTCTATTCCAGTAGTTTCCTTCAAAATCTGCCGTGCTGCTTCTTCCTTGTCCTCAACTTTACTGGTTTCTCCGAAAAAACATGCTCCCTTGCTTTCAATCCACTGAAGCATTTCGTCCAGGAATTTTTCCCAGTTAGCACCTGCTGGGATTGTTATAGCCCCGTTTATATAAAAAGAGTTATCGCCTATTACATCATTCTCTTCAAATTTGTCTTTATCCATACAATCAAATCCCTTCGAATCCCAGTTCTTCAAGATAACCATTGAGCTTTTCTTCTGTATTCACAATATCCATCTTCAAATCCCGAATATCCTGCAAAACCTGCTCAATGTCTATTTCCTCTTCCTCCTCGGAGGTATCCACATAGCGGCTGATATTGAGGTTATAATCATTCTCCTTGATGGTAGTCAGGCTCACCACGGCAGAGAATTTCTCCTGGTCTTCAAAAGCATAGAACGCCTTGGTGATGGCTTCAATATCCTCCTCCCGCAGTTTGTTCTTATTCCCATTCTTCACGAAGCCTTGGCTGGCTTCTATAAAGAGAATTTTTCCTTTACGCTCCTGTGTTTTGTTCTTGTTAATAATTAATAGTGCCGCAGGAATACCTGTGCCGTAGAAAATGTTATTTGGCAATCCAATAACTGCTTCAATTAGGTCATCTTTCACAAATCCTTCACGGATTTTCCCTTCTGCCCCGCCACGGAACAATACACCATGTGGGACAACCGTTCCCATCTTTCCCTTTGCATTAAGACTGGCGACCATATGGGTCACAAACGCCAGATCACCGTAGCTTTGCGGCGGAACACCGTAAACAAAACGATGGTATGGGTCGGCCATGGCTTCTTCATAACCCCAGTTTTTCAGAGAAAACGGCGGATTTGCCAGCACCTTGTCAAAGGTCTTTAATACGCCGCCTTCCAGGTGTATCGGATTGCGGATAGTATCACCCTTGCAGATGTCAGCCCCCTTCGCATTATGGAAGATCATATTCATCTTGCAAATTGCCCAGGTTGACAGATTGATTTCCTGTCCGAACAAAGATAGGTTCCGAGGATTTCCACCGTGGTCACGGACATATTCGATACTCTTGATCAGCATACCACCGCTGCCGACGGTCGGGTCATAGATTCGATCCCCTTCCTTCGGCTTCAGTATATTTACAAGTACCTGCACCACTTCCGACGGCGTATAGAATTCGCCTCCCTTGGCTCCGCCTTCATCTGCAAACTCCTTGATGAGGTACTGATAAGCATCTCCCAGCATATCAGAGCTTTCCAAATTGTCAGTATCCAACTGCATGGCATCAAAGAGTAACAGCAGCTGTGAAAGCTTTTTGTCACTTACACGTTCTTTGTCGTTAAAATTCGTTGTAGTCAGAACACCAATCAGCTCAACGTTCTTCGGTTCATCTTCAACGGCCTTGAAGGCCTTGTCCAGTTCAGGGCCGATATTCAGATTCAGGTTTTTGAGATTATCCCAGCGAGCCCTTTCAGGAACAAAAAACGATACATAAACCTGGGGATCTTCCAGCAGCTCGTCTACTTCTTCAGCAGGCATACCCTGCTTCAGTAATTCTTGCTTTTTGGTTTCTCTTTCAGTCTGGAACTCGTCATTCATGCGTTTCAAAAATAAAAGATCAAAAATATAGTCCTTATACTGGGCGGCGTTCAATTCTCCACGGAGAATATCTGCCGCTTTCCAGAGGTTTGCTTCCAGTTCTTGCAGTGTTAGTTTCGCCATTACAATTTACCTCTCAAATATATATAAATTAATTAATAAGCCAATTGTAATTTTATCACATTTTCACTATATTCTAAAGAAAATTGTCCTCAAATGCCTACAAAATACTTTATACCACCAAATCCACTGTTCTTGGACTTTTTGAGTTAAATTGAACTTGTATCCCATTCAACGGCAATATGTAGTCAATACCAGACATTTTGATTCCAAAGGAGTGTGATGGCTATGCCTTATATGTATGAAACCATAAGAGATTTCCGTTCTTTGATTGTATATCAACGAGCCAAGGAACTTGCAAATGATATATGCAAACTCTCTGACAGATTTCCGCCGTCCGAGAGATATGAAAGCACCAGCCAGATACGAAGAGCTGCGACTTCCGTCGCTGCCAATATAGCCGAGTGCAACAGTCAAATCTACCCATCAAAAGAATTGACCTTCATTAGCACTGCCATCGGGAGCCTTACTGAAACACGCTACTGGGTAGAATTCGCCTATGATCAGGATTTCATCCCGCAATCAGGGGTACTAGCGTCTGGATGCTTTGTGCATAGAGATTACCAAGATGCTGTACGGATACATGAAGCGTGTCAAGCAAATCATAGACGCTGGCGGGCAGTTTGCTAATCATTTATAAAAAAAATTACAAAATTTTACAAATAACATGAAAATACTTGGGATTTTTATGTAAAATTAAAGAGTCATAAAATTAACATAATTTTGAAGAAGAAGAAGTATTGAATATGAGCAAAATAAAAACAATGAATGTAAACCACGAGAAAATAGGTGAAGTTATTCTTCCTGTTGATCAAAATGGAAGACCACAATATGATAAGCAAACTATTGAGTTTATCTTAATTGCTGGTGTTTCTGTTTTAAACCAAAAGCAGATTATCACTGATTCAGATATGGAAATTCTGAATTTCAAGCTGAAGGAAGCCAAAATTGATATTATTGAGAACCTCGGTTCACGCATTTCCTACGATTATAAAAATAATATCCTTACTGGCAACGTTACAGAATTATCCATTTAATTTGATACTATGAACTCGCATTTGAAGGTTGACGATACGATAAATTCACTACTATTAATTCTACGTGATATCTCATTGAGCGTCATACATCCAGAAAGCAACATCAAACGTGCTGCAGGCGAGGACTATAAAGGCAGCGATTGGGAAAAATACGCTTTTTCATTATTACCAGAGGAAAGAGCAACAAATGAAATCATTGAAGGAAAATTGCGTAAAGCTGCCCTGGATTATTTTGCAGAACACGTTAATCCTAAACTCTCCGAGTTATTAGCTAAAGAGTACGGAGAGGATTGGGAGGATTTCCTTGCCAATAATTATGCTGAAACAGTTGTATCTGACCTGAATGATATTGAAGAGTTCGAGAATGGAGATTATTTGGATGTAGAAGGCTACATCGGGGATATGGTCATAGATAATGGCTGGGAAGAACATCTATCATAATTTTAAAGCCTCAACCGCTGGGTTGGGGCTTTTTCATTTTCCAATCCATTATCCTAACATTCCTTCGTTTTGCAACATATAGATTTCATACAGTTTCTCATTACTACATATTGTATCCGTCGCTTGACAGTATATTTCCCATATTATACAATTCATACATTGGAACTCTATTCCAGCAAGTGTTAATATGCAAATTGAATAGCAGGTAGTGCTAAATAGCTTCATCCGCAATAACACTACTTAATGAAATCACACAAGAGGTTGAAGAATATGTCAGACACCAGAGATTTTATAAATAAGTTCAGAAATTCTATAACTATTATTTCAGTAAACATAAATGATTCCATTGTAAATATACCCATTACATATAGTATGAGTGCTTCTGAAAATTATCAAAATGCCTTTGACGAAACCAATGATGTTAGAGCATCCTTCTTAAAAATGGTATTCCACATAATCTCATCTTATTGGAAGGTGACCTTTGAAACTGAAAGTGAACCTAACGTTACTTATGAAGATTTGCAGACCTTATCCGATTCGGACTTGGAAAAAATCTATGCAGCCTTAATTTTAAAAGTTAGTTACTTTGCCGATATGGAAACGCAGCTCAACGATAAGCTTTCAGATGTTTGTGATAAGTTTTATCAGCTTCATAAAATGGAGTACGAAAAGTATCGTGTTGAGTTATCAAAGCTTTCTAAAAGTATATCCAAGTCGCTGAAAAGTCTGAATATAAAGAATATGCTTACCCCTTCTCTTCAACAGCTGGCCACCACTCAAATTACTTTACAAAAGAGCCTCGCACTTCAGAACTTTGATCAGATAGCGAAGGCAGCACGTCAGGCAAATTCTATCGATTTTTCTGCTGTCGCTGCTGCACAGGCAAGCGTTGCCAGTCAATGGGCTACAGCTGCATCGCAAATAAATGCTATCCGCCCCCAGCTTAATCGAATTCAGGAATGTATTCGGAAATCCTTTCCACCTGTCGACTCTTTTCAGAATTTAATAAATGCTTCTGCTTTCACTACAATGAAATCTGCATTGTCGGTTAACAACTCATTTTTAAATGTTATCGACATGCAACAAAAATCTTTTACAAACGCTTTAAAAAGTATTACCCGTTTCAATTACAACGGTAAACTTATTGAGTTAAGTGTTCTCGCACAAGAGCTCGCCAGAAACATCAGGCCATTTTTACTTGATATTAATACCATAAACTTTGAAAGATTCAATTTAGAAGACTTCCTTCTGAAGCGGTGTAAAGCATTACAGAAATTTGGCTGGTGGTTCATGGGAGAGCTTCCTATGGACATTGGCAACTACATTTATTCCAACCGAGACAGTTTGACACAAGATGAAGTCGATACAATTATCTGTGATTTCTTTGAACATGACAATTTCAAAGAACTGGATAGTATGACCTCGAGATGGTTCAATGTAGGCTGTTTTATCAAGGCTTCAAAGCAATTAACAACGGGGATACGGCACCATAAATCAGGAGACTACATTTCTTCAATACCGATACTAACACCGCAGGTTGAAGGACTAATAAGAACGTTTATGGCTGATATATACCAGATTCAAATGTACAGATTCGATCCTGTGATGAAGCAGTTCAAAGATAAGATGATTCAGGTTGATGAATACATAACTGCTTATGCCATGGCGTTAATAGATGGATTCTTTGGCGATTTTAAGCCAAATAGCCCCGATGATTCCCCTGATTTTAACCGAAACAAAATCAGCCACGGACTGGCATTTAACTACGATACCCGAGCTGCATCGCTCAAGCTGATACTCTTCCTCAACGAAATATTTGAAATTATTAATGCTCTATCAACTAAAAGTGCACGAAATTCTGTCTTTTTAGGAGAACGCAATGAATTTAAGGCTACAAGCTAAACGATTAAAAAAGGATATTCCTGCTGTGTTCCTCGCTATGAAGAAGCGTGAAACGCCTTGGCATGCAAAAGCTATGGCTGTGTTGACCATCGGCTATGCCCTTTCGCCTATCGACCTGATTCCAGACTTCATTCCTGTCCTGGGCTATCTGGATGATGTTATTATTTTGCCGCTCATGGTCTAGGCAACCATCCACCTGGTACCAAAGGATATCATTGCCCAGTGCCGCAGCGAGGCGGAGCTGCTTTGGAAAGACGGTAAACCGAAAAAGTGGACTATGCACTACTGATTGTAGCCATCTGGCTATTCGTAATTTTCTTGGTTGTCAGGGCGTTCCTGTAGTACACCAACCAAGACGATCCTTTTTCTTCAATCGTCATACCTGATGTTTTGATAGCCTCCTTTGAGGCAAACCAATCGAAGGTAATACCAGTTGAGCTTGAGGATCATTACTTGAAGCAGCTTGATGAAACTGTCTATGAACCTCTGGTAACAGCCAAGCTGACACCTAATTTGAGAGAATGTTATGGGAATATAAAGAATGCTATTGAACGAGCAAAATAATGCTTATCATATTTACGGAGTATGTTCAGCTTCATTCCATGTGACGGCTGTGAACTATCTGTATAATTACGAATACTTGAACTTAACTTTAAAACCACTTTCCTTATAAATATTTGTTTTTACTTTTACAACTGCGGATTCAATCCTAATTGCATTTTTTACAAATTGTATTGCTTCGCTTTTATTGTAAACTACATTTTCTATCTTATATTTTCCATCAGCAATCTTAAAAGATTCTATGTAGTTATCAGCTTGTTCCTCCGTAAGTATTTCCTGTTTGTATGAGATAACTTCTGCATTAACCTTAACCCCTTCATTTGAAAGAAATATATTATGCCTGATCTCATTTGTTCTCGAGTATGCAATACTATTTATCTTCTTGCATAATTCCTGGTATTCTGCAGTTTCTCTTGTACTTTTATCTAATCCCCAATCATCTATAAACGTATAGTTTCTATATTTTATTTTTCTCTTTTTTAATTCACTTAAAAGTGTACTTACCCCATTAACGTTAAATTCAAGCTGAACCACGGGCAGACTATTTTCAATAACTAAATTCACAATATCTCTAACAGCATATTGAATTCTCCTTGCAACCTTTTCTGTTTCTTGACCAGAATATTGAACGTATTGAGGCATAATCTGATAATCTTTTCCACCCTTGATTTTTATGTCATTTGAAAATTCGACCAGCGGTTTCTCCAACATTAACTTCTTAAGCTCTTGATTAATTGCTTCCAAATTCTTTTCAGTTGTTGACCACTGATGTTCAATATTATTCAGTTCTTTTAGTTGAGTATTAAAAAATTCAAAATTCTCCTTTAAGTATGCATTTGGTAATAGATCCTTTGATTCCAGACAAGCATGTAACTTTCCAATATTTTCTTTCGATGTATCATTTAATGATCCATCATAATCAACAAACATATTCAAAACGGCAGTGAATACCAATTTTTTAGTTCTCAAAATGACATTTGCATCATCAATGTACTTTTTAACTGGAAATAGAGAATATCTGTAGCCGAAAATGCTGTAAATCAAAAAAGCAAAACGAATCTTGTGCTCCAATGTCCATAAAGAAGTTTTTGCTCCAAATCCATGAGGAAAATAATCAAAAATATCCATATTATCATCCATAATTACATCTTCAATTAATGCTTCAATAATTAATTCAGAGTTTTCGCATACCATCCGTGGCAATGAAATTAAAAGATTGTCCATAGAATCCATTCTGAGTTCTATAATATCTTTCAATTCTTCTCTATAGGATTCCTTGATTGTTTCAGTCTCAAAAAATATATAAAAATATAGTGCCCTAAATATTTTTGCCACTGTCATAATAAATGCATTGTCATTTGAATATCTATTATTTATAAAAAGCTGCCGCAACAATATTAAGTACAGTTTTTGTCTGCTATCTTTATTTTCATTTTGCAATACGCCATTCTTAAACGCATATAATATCGTTTGACTTAACACTTCATTAATTTTTTGATTGCTGATAAAATGACACGCTTTCTGAAAATACAAATCTAATTGAGCAAATTTAAACTCACTGTGTAATACTATGTTATTGAATAAGGCCGAAAATACTTGGTATAGTATGTAAATCTTTGTATCCTTATCTACATCTAACTCCCATATAATATCATCGATATTTGCCATCATATTTGCTTGTGAAAAGCTCTTTTCTTCACAAAATTCTATATTTTTAACTGTATTGCCAATAATTGTTCTTACATCAAAATATTTTCTATCATTATTAGCATCACCTAATAAAATAATTTTCTGATATGCTTCAATAAAGCCAAGTTTCTCATTCGCAAACTCAAACATCTCCTTAATCCATTTTTCAAGCCTTGCATATGCGGTATTCTTCTCGGCCACCTGGCATTCTTTGATTGTCAATCGGATTAATTCTAAATATTCGTCTTGACCTTTCTCATCTTTATTATCAATCATAGATTTCAGCTCATAGAACCATATATTAAACCATCTTATGATTATTCCTTCGTCGGCCTGTTTAGCCCGATGCTGTACATAAGAATATACAACCATTTTTAAGCTATTATCATCCGAAAGAAGTCCCCACAACTCTTTACTTTTTAATAGAATATAAATTACTGTACAGATTGCTAAAGCCGTAATAGTAGTTGCATAATTAGCCGCAAGAAAAGGAATTGCCAAGACTATTGTAATTAGGGATGTTGCTATAATATTACCTACCCTTATTCCAGATGACGAAAAGTTAATAATCTCTTTCATAGTAAACCCAAAGCACTTATTTGGGAAAGCACTGACGACTATTGAAATAAATACACTCCCCAACGTAGCAACAGTACAAAGGCCAGAAAATACATAATAAATGTAATTCCCGTCCACAAGTATATATGGTACGCCCCTCACACTTTCCACAATATCGCATATGATAGCAATTAATATATAAGCGGCACCTATAACAATGAACACTGTTTTTCTTTGGAACTTATCCATAGTATCCCCCACTAATTATAATACGAAAATCAAAATAGCAGAAAAACAAGACTGTTACTTTTGATAGCTCTTTTTTTATACTCTATACCTGTTGATTTCATTTCGATTTTACTATATATATTCTACAAAAAATACCATTTACCTTTAGTTTTAAGGAAAATGGGTACTTAAAGTAATATTTTAAAAGACGAATATCGCCCAAGCATAGCTTCTGTATACAACGTTACTCATATGAATATGATAATCTTAAGCATATGCTCCAGTTATCGCCCTTGACCTGACGGAGTCTGAATCCATACCTCCACAGCTCCCATTTTGTCACCCTATCCTGTTAGTTTTTCTTTTGCCTTCCGCTCCACAGAAGAACTTTATTTTCCCAACGAAAGAACCGTTTTTATCAACTTTTTATGTCCCTTGACCCTTAACCCTTTTTTCTTGTTCCTAACTATATTCCCACCCACCAAAGTCCTTCCCTACCTTACCCCTTGAACCCCTGTCTTTACTGGCTTCCAAAAACCTGCCCTAAAACACTTCTTCCGTAAACTAACCAAAATCTTCCTTTTTTCTTTTTCCCGTTCAACCTAATAAGGTTCTTCCATGAATCGGGCGGCTTTTGAACCAAGTCGGGCGGCTTCCTTATCCCTAAACCCTTGAAACATAAGCCTTCTGGCATGTCCCAATAAAGTCCTTCCCTCGGCTGATACAAAAAAGGGACGGAAGAACTTTGACTGGTCTGCCGATGTCCTTCTGTCCCTTGTATCTACTGGGTTTTATCTATATTTTTTATCCGTTTTCATTTTCCCTGGCGTGGAAGGGGTTTGGGGTCAGGGAAGAGTTTTATTGGGGAAATACATAAACTGTTTACACAAAAAAAAGTCCTTCAACGCCCAAGTCCCCAAACCCTTCATTTTCCTACTCCCATTTTTTATCATTTAAAAAAGTTCTTCCATGGATTTTGCTCCATTTTTTCTTCAATATGAAATTTCCCATTATTTATCACAGAATAAAGTGCTTCAATTTTGTGGGCAAGGATTTAGGGTTAAGGGGTAAGGGTGGTGTTGGGATTTAGGTTAAAGGGATAAGGTTTTTTCAGGCCTTTTATTCAATTTATTTTCCCATTTTCCTTATTCCTTAACCCTCAAACCAATCACCATCAATGGGTTTATCCGCTTTTTACTCAATCTTTTATTCTCTATCTTTTTCCCTATTTGCTAATCCCCAAATCCCATTCCCTACTCCCTTTTTCCTTCAACCTTAAGCCCAAGACTGCCTAAAAACAAAAGCAGGTTCATAGAATTTTCACTCCGACTCCCCTGCTCTTTGAAGAACTTTATTTTTCATTGAAGGACTTTATTTTCTATTGAAGAGGTTTATTTAATGGGTACACAAACATCTCCCCCACCAACTCCACCTACTCCACCGTTACCGACTTCGCAAGGTTTCTTGGCTTGTCGACGTCACAGCCTCTTTCTAATGCCATGTAGTATGCAAATAGCTGAAGCGGTGTAACTGCTGATATTGGGGCAGTCAAGGAATCCACGTCTGGAATGGTTATAACCAAATCTGCGGTCTTTTTAAGCTCTTCGCAATTCTTTTCTTGGGTTATTGCGAGCACAACTGCTCCTCTTGCCTTAACCTCTCTTATATTGCTCACCATCTTCTCAAATAGCGCATCCTGAGTCATTGGGCAAACTACCAATGTGCCTTTTTCGATAAGCGCAATAGTACCATGCTTGAGTTCTCCACCTGCGTATGCCTCCGAGTGGATATATGAAATTTCCTTGAGTTTGAGTGAGCCTTCCATTGAAAGCGCATAGTCTAGGCCTCTACCTATAAAGAATATGCTCTTTGCATTATAGTGCATATTTGCAAACTTCTGAATATCTGCCTTGTTTTGCAGTATCTCTTCTATACCATTTGGAATGTCCTTCATCTGAGCAATTATTGCTTGATATTCCTCATGTGTTACAGTACCCTTCTTGAGTCCTAAGCCAAGAGCTACTAGGTACAATGCTGTTAGCTGAGTATTGTATGCCTTGGTTGAAGCAACTGCTATTTCAGGCCCAGCCCATGTATATAGAACGTCATGTGATTCACGAGCGATTGAGCTGCCAACCACATTAACTATGGATAATATTCTTGAGCCCTTTTTCTTTGCCTCTCTCAATGCAAATAAGGTATCAATTGTTTCGCCGGATTGGCTAATAATTATTGTCAAATTCTTTTCATTAATTAATGGATCACGGTATCTGAATTCTGAAGCAACATCCACTTCTACCGGTATTCTACATAGCTTCTCAATAATATATTTGCCCACAACACCAGCGTGGTAAGCTGTTCCACAGGCTACTATATAAATCTTTTCAATACCCTTAACGTCCTCTTCAGTCAGCTTGATGCTGTCCAGCACCAGTTCACCATTTTTGATTCTAGGGTTGATTGTGTCGCGAATAACCTTTGGCTCCTCGTACATTTCCTTCATCATGAAATGCTCATAGCCACCCTTTTCAGCAGCTTCAACGTCCCAATTAACCTTAAATACCTCTTTATTTACTGGTGCCCCAAGGCTATTAAATACCTTTACATCATCCTTTGTAATAATAGCGACTTCCTTATCCTCAAGAATATAAATATCTCTAGTATATTCTAGTATAGCTGGGATATCTGATGCTACAAAGTTTTCATCTTGCCCCAAGCCTATTATTAGTGGGCTCTCTTTTCTTGCACAAATAAACATATCCTCATTATCTTGACTAATTACACCTAAAGCATAAGATCCCTCTATTTCATCAATTACCTTCATAACAGCGTCAACTAGGCTTCCTTCATAATAGTATTCTACTAGATGAGCTATTACCTCAGTATCTGTTTCAGACCTAAAGGTATATCCCTGGCCTATTAAGAACTCTTTAATCTGCATATAGTTTTCAATTATTCCATTATGAACTACTGAAATTTTTCCTGATTGGCTAATATGAGGATGTGAGTTAACATCATTTGGTTCTCCGTGAGTTGCCCAACGAGTATGCCCAATACCCATATTCCCCTGTGGATTCTCTTCTTTTACTTTATTTTCAAGATTTACAAGTCTTCCCTTGCATTTAATTACCTTTAACTTTCCTTCTTCATTTATAGACACTCCTGCTGAGTCATAACCTCTATATTCTAACTTTGAAAGACCATTTAATAATACTGGTACTGCTTTTCTTTTACCTATATATCCAACTATTCCGCACATATTTTATCTCCTTATCAATACAAAATTTAATCTTATCAAACAAATTTAACTATTCAAAAAACTTTTCAAAATTTAAACTTTTCAATACAAGATTTAACTTTCCAAACACAAAAATTTGAACTTTTTAATATAAAATTAAGCTTATCAATACAAAATTTAGTATTACTATTTGCTACCTATGGCATCAACAACCATCTTTTGTAGCACCAAATTTAATTATGGGTATAAATAATTTTGAAACTAAAATTCTCATAATTACCCCTCAAAATGAGATATCCCAAAAAGCCCTGCAAGTGACAGAGCATACAACATAAAACACTATTTTTCAAATATAAATACGCTACTTTGTGCGCAGCTATATAAGATGTTTTTCGCGCAGCTATATAAGATGTTTTACCCGCAATTATATAAGCTGTATTGTGCGCAACTAAATATTTAGTTTTTAAGCGCAACCATATAAAATAGTATGTCCAAAATACTACATTTTGACGATGCAATTGTATAATTATGAGTTTAAAATGAAATTTAAAAGATATGATACAGGATTAGTTGCATGAGACTAATTTGTTTTACAGTTACCTGTAATTTTTGTCTAGTCTCTGTCGATTGCAACAACCGGAAGGTTTCCGCCGAATTTTTCGATAACCGACACATCATTTGCATTATGAGTGCCGCCTCCTTCTCCTCGTCAACAGATGTACATCTGTCCTGGCGCTTGTTTTGATACTAATTAACCCTGTTTGTTTCACCTCCTATCATTTTATTTAGGCCTCTACTAAAATATTTAATCCATTAATAATTCAAAATTAAATCCAATAATAAACCAACATAATATTCTGAAAACTATTAAACCAAATTCAAATTATTAAGATTTTTCAAATATTTTATAGACGCAACTAATAATAATATATTGTAATTAACCCTAAATTGTCAACATTTTTTGGAATATTGTACAATACATTTTTTGGTAATATTTAATGACCATTGTATGAGCTGTACCAAAAACAAGCACATAAAGTACAAAAAGTAACCTATTCACTTCAACAGCGTTTAGGTTACTTTTTTATACAACTAGATGCATATATAGAGCTATATTTATAGAGTCAATGCTTAGTCCATGTTTAGAGTTCATATTAATAGAGTATATACTAGTCCATATCTAGAGTTCATATTAATAGAGTGAATATTAATCCATATTCAGAGTTCATATTAATAGAGTGAATACTATCCATATTTAAAGTTTATTTCAATAGAGTGAATACTTAGTCCATATTTAGTGCGATATTTATAAGCTACATACCCTTATTCGAATTCTTTGCAATATAAATGTCCAGTGCCTTTATTCCCCTTGTTGCTAGCTTAATAAATAGTACAAAAGCAACTACTGCCATTGTAAATGCAGCAATAATGAGTATAACATTTAAAAAAACCACTGATAAAACAGGAAAAAAGTTAGTACTTACCTCCATTTGACCCTCCTTATCTTAGGACAATCTGCCCTCAATAACCCTTACAAGTTCTTTTGCTCTTCTAGTAATGTATTCCTTGTCCTTGCCTTCAATCATCACTCTTACTAGTGGCTCAGTTCCTGAAGGTCTGATGAGTACTCGTCCCTCGCCCTGGAATTCATCCTCGAGCTCCTTACACATTTTCTTTATGATTTCGTCTTCAAGGTATTTATATTTCTTTTCGTTAGTAACCTTAGCATTGATAAGCACCTGTGGGAGTATTTGCATTACTGAAGCGAGCTCAGATAGCTTCATACCAGAATCCTTCATTACTTTGAGAAGCTGAATGGCTGTCAATAATCCGTCTCCTGTGGTATTATGCTCTAGGAAAATAATGTGCCCTGATTGCTCACCGCCAAGCATATAACCACTGTTTAGCATTTCCTCAAGAACATATCTATCTCCTACCTTGGTCTTTTCAATCTTGAGACCCTCGTTCTTTGCCATAATGTCCATACCCATATTGCTCATAACAGTTGCTACGATAGTGTTGTAAGGCAAAGTACCCTGCTTTTTCATATGCAGTCCAATGATAGACATTATCTGATCACCGTCAACGATGTTCCCATTTTCATCAACTGCCAGCACTCTATCAGCATCGCCATCAAATGCAAGACCAACATCAGCCTTTACTTCCTTTACATATGCCTGTAACTGCTGCATATGAGTTGAACCACATCCGCTATTAATATTAATTCCGTCCGGTTCATTGTTTATCACACTGACCTCTGCATCCAAATCATACAAAGCCATAGGCGCTGCCTGAAAAGCTGCTCCATTCGCGCAATCAATAGCAACCTTAAGTCCCTCAAGCTTGCCATTTATTGTGCCTTTTACAAAGTTTACATAGTCCTCTAGAGCACTTTCCTGATAAAGCTTATACCCCAGATTATGTCCAACTGGCTTAGGAAGAGCGTCTTCATCGCCCTTAATTAATTCCTCTATCTTGTCCTCTATTTCGTCTGATAATTTATAGCCATTTGAGTTGAAGAACTTAATTCCATTGTATTCATAGGGATTGTGAGAGGCTGAAATTACAACTCCCGCATCTGCATCATAAAGCCTAGTAAGATAAGCAACAGCAGGCGTAGGAATTACTCCTAGGCTGATTACCTGTGCTCCTACTGAGCAAATGCCTGATATAAGTGCAGCTTCTAGCATATCACCTGAAATTCTTGTATCCATTCCCACCAAAATCTTAGGGGTGTGCTTGGTTTCCCCAGTAAGCACGTACGCTCCTGCCTGACCAAGTTTATATGCTAGTTTTGGAGTAAGTTCAAGATTTGCAACACCTCTTACTCCATCAGTTCCGAATAATCTTCCCATTATTTTTACAACTCCTCTTCCTTATCAAAAAATTCCCAATATTAATATATTACCATCAAAAGCGTTTCTTGAGTAGTTTTATTATTATAGCATTGTTTTACATTTATGGTTGTGTGTTCGCAATTGTATTCATATTTCATTCATGGTTGTGAATTCATAATTATTCTTAATAGTTGCGTTCATGCTTGTGTGTTCATAATTGTTCTTAATAGTTGCGCTCATGCTTGTGTGTTCATAATTGTTCTTAATAGTTGCGCTCATGTCTGTGTTCATGGTTACGTGTATTATCAATATTGTGGCCTGTAGGTTTTTATTATCTGTTCAGCAATTCTCAAGCCGTCAACACCAGCAGATACAATTCCCCCTGCATAGCCTGCTCCTTCTCCTGCGGGAAATATGCCTTCATAGCCTACACACTGCAATTGCTCATTTCTAGGTATTCTCACAGGTGAGGAGGTACGTGTTTCAACCCCTGTAAGCAGAGCATCTGCCATTGCAAAGCCTTTTATTTTCCTATCAAACACACTCAGAGACTGCTTCATATTATCTGTTACAAACGTAGGCAAGCATTGGTTGATATCGCTGCATTCAACCCTTCCGGTGTAGCTCGGCTTAACACTGCCTATTTTGCCCTTTTTACCCAAAATAAAATCTCCCACTGTCTGCACAGGTGCAGCACCTGAAGCACCAGCAACCATAAAGGCCTTTTTCTCCCAAATTCTCTGGAATTCTATACCTGACAAAGGATGACTATCAGGAAAGTCGTCGGTAGATACCGAAACCACCAGTGCGCTATTTGCATTATCCCTGTCACGAGCAAACTCACTCATACCATTTGTAACAATTGTATCATGCTCGGATGCTGACGCAACCACTATACCACCGGGACACATGCAGAAAGAATAAGTTGTTCTATCTCCCCTTTTGTCAAAGAGCTGATACTCTGCCGCACCTAGTCTTGGGTGCCCAGCAGCTGATCCAAACTGAGACTCATCTATCATGCCTTGAGGATGCTCAATTCTGACTCCAATTGAAAAGGGCTTCTGCACAAAGGATATTCCCTTTTGATATAACATACTGAAAGTATCCCGCGCGCTGTGGCCTAGTGCCAGCACCAAAACCTCGCAGTCTATTTTGTTTTTACCACTACCAACAGCTCCAGATGAATTACAGCAAAATCTATCGCTGCTTTTACCACAAGAGCTCTCGCTCAAGGGTCCATGTCCACAGAGTATCTTACTTGATGAGTCCCTGTACTCAGAGGTTACTTCTATGCCAACCACTTTTCCATCCTTGATGATAATATTATCCATCCTGGTATCAAAAAGCACCTCTCCGCCCAGCCTTTCGATTTCCTTTCGCATGTTAATAATAACATCCTTGAGTATATCGGTACCGATATGGGGCTTTGCCTTGTACATTATCTCATCAGGTGCTCCAAATTTGTGGAACTCTCTTAGAATTTTTTCACAGCGTGCATCGTTTATCCTTGTTGTCAGCTTTCCATCAGAGAAGGTACCGGCTCCGCCCTCTCCAAACTGAACATTGGAATTGGGATTTAGAGCACTGCCCTGCCAAAATCCATGGATAGTGGCGCTACGCTGTTCAACGCACTGCCCGCGCTCAATAAGGCGGGGCTTGTAGCCGTTTTGTGCTAACAGCAGTGCACAGAAAAGCCCCGCAGGGCCTGCGCCCACAACAACTGGACGGGTGCTAATGCTGATATCGCCAGGTGCCAACACCTCTGGCTTCTCGTCTTGCAAAACACGTATATCCTTGTCTTCTCTAACCTTTTTTGCATCTAATTCAACTGAAATTGTGTATACAAAACGGATGCCAGGTTTTTTCCTGGCATCTATTGATTGCTTTACTATTTTGATATTATTTAAACTGCCCGGCTTTACATTTAGCTTTTTAGCAGCTTGTGCCTTTAGCTCATCATCAGTATAGTCAAGGCCTACATTTATGTTTGAAATCAGTAATTTCATTGATTCTCATCCCTATTAGTACTAGATTCAGGTTTAGTTATCTTTACTTCAACTAATACCTCCTCTACACTCAGTGTAGCTGGTATTGTCATAACAAGAGGTACTTTATGTGTTCCTTCCTCCAATGTTGTTACATCAATGGATGCATTAAGAGTTTCAAGAGTAACCTTATCCAGTTCCTCTTTAATACCTTTAAGCTTTACGGTAACTGGTTGAACTATTTCATATAACAACGAGCTATCAGGTACCGTACCTGTCATCAATATATTCTCTGAAGGCAATTGGAGAATTTTCTCCTCAATCGGAGATATTTCAATAAATACAGTAACTTCTCTTGAAGAGCTAACAAGCTTTAACCCATCAGGAACCTGCAACAACGCCTGAACAGTCATTGTACCTGTAGCATTGTCTATAGAGATTGTCTCCGTTTTAAGCTCATTTGTTCTTGCCATCAACTGAGCATCGCCTGTAATTAGTATTTTATCTGGTTTAACAGAATATTCACCTTCAACAAAATCTTTTGCTGGTTCCCCTTTTACAATAGGAACTATGCTAACAGATTTCCCAACCTCTATTTTGACTTCTGCAGTCAGCTTCTTGGCAAGGTCGGGCATTTCTTCACCCTTCTTGTTATAAACCTTACATTCCTTTGTAACCTCAATTGACTTATTCAAATTTGTAACATCAACATATACTTTAACCGAGCCAACGTTACTTAATACTGAATCGACAGCGGTAATAGATACTTCTTCCGGCGTTGCTGTTTTAGAAATAATCTCATACCCTGCTGCAAGCTTACCATATGTCTCTATCTGCACCATAAATGGATTCTCTTCTATCTTTGCCAAATCCAACTGAACAGTGCGTGGCTTTACCTCAATATTATTACTATTGAGCTTTTCACGACCCAAATATAATGGAGGCTCAAGTGCTATAACCTTATCCTCTACACTTTTAACCTTTGATAAATCAAGAGTAATCTCAAAGTCCGTATCCTTAATGGAATCAAGAACACTGCCTCTTTCCTTAACAGAAACAACTACATACTTTTGAATGGACTTGTTATTCAAAATCAGTCCATGTGTTTTAAGACTCTCCTCGTTGATTACTGTTAGTGGTACTGTATAATAGCTGGTTTTAACAGGATTAATAGTAAACCAGAGGAATATGGCAAACAGTATTGAAAATATTTTTATTGTTATGTCCTTTTTCAGGAATTCTTTCACTTTGATTTCCCCTTCCAAAGCGATAACTTTTTGTTTACTGGTTTCTTCTTTTCAAGAAGGTTTTTATTTAGTGCCTTTCTGAGTATGTCAGGAGTAAGGTTTCTAGATAAACCTCCATTTAAAGCAAATGATATTTTTCCTGTTTCCTCAGACACTACTACAGAAATACAGTCAGATATTTCAGATATTCCTATAGCCGCTCTATGCCTTGTTCCCAACTCTTTACTCAGATTTGGGTTGTCAGTAAGCGGGAGGAAACAAGCAGCAGATTTTAGCTTATTGTCACGCAAAATAAGAGCACCATCATGAAGAGGTGTATTTGGTGTAAATATATTGATTATCAGCTCAGCACTGACATTAGAATCTAATTTAGTTCCTGTATTAATTATCTCACCAAGCTTTGTATCTCTTTCAATTACAATTAGCGCTCCTGTCTTTGTTCTGGAAAACTCAGTAGCAGCCTTTACTATTTCTTCGATTGTAAAGGTTGTTCTAATTGCATCATCTGGGTCATCAAACGTGAAAAAGTTCTTGAAATTACTTCTACCTAACTGTTCCAGACCTCTTCTAAGTTCCGGTTGAAAAAGTACAATAAGAGCAAACCCGGCAAGTTCTATAGTCCTATTTAATAGGTAAGCCAGCGTTCGTAACTGAAGCCATTCGCTAAGTGCTGCTATGATGAGAATAACAACAAAACCCTTTAACAACTGCCACGCCCTTGTCTCCCTAACTAACTGAATAAGCTTATAAATAATGTATGAAACAATGCTTATATCAATTATCGATCTGGCAATTTCAAGTGGCTCCTTTAAGGGGATATAAACTGCCAAAAAATCATATAAATTTTTAAAGTTTTGTACTATTGCATCCAGCAAACAATTTCACGCCCTTAAATAAACAAAATAATAGATTAATAAAATAAATTAATTTAATTTTATAACAACTTTAGGTTGCATAAAATGGGTAATAATTACTAAAAATTGGTGTAGTATTGTATTATTTTTTTATTCCTAGTGGGAATATATGTCAAATTCCCGTAATCAGCGAATATCCAACCAATCCTACTGAGGTCAGTAAAAATATCACTGCTATAATTAAAGCTACTATTCTAACCCATGTGCTTGTTCCACTCTGAGCCTTTTTCATTTAAATAAACTCCCCCCATATAAAATAATAATTATCCTATATAAAAACATTTTTTGAAGCAATCTGTTTTACATTGCATAATTTTTTCAGCCTGCCACTATCCCTTTATATGCCCTTTAACCATTCGGTCACATCAGCATCACTTGGCATTCTCCAATCCCCTCTTGGAGATAAGCTTATAGAACCTACTTTAGGTCCATCAGGAAGACAGCTTCTCTTAAACTGTTGACTAAAAAACCTCTTGTAGAAAGTCTTTAGCCACTTTTCAATAACTTCTTCCGAATACTTGCCTTCAAAAGCTTTTTTTGCAAGAAATAGTATCTTTTCTGGCTTTGAGCCAAAACGAACGGTATGATATAGATAAAAATCATGAAGTTCGTATGGACCTACTATATCTTCAGTTTTTTGCTTTATAGCACCAGATTCATCCGGTGGCAGTAGTTCAGGGCTGATAGGTGTGTCCAGTACAGCCTCGAGAACCTTTCTAGTAGCATCATCAAATACATTATCGGCTGCCCACTTGACAAGATATTTTACCAAAGTTTTGGGAACACCGGTGTTTACAGCATACATAGACATATGATCTCCATTGTATGTGCACCACCCCAAGGCCAACTCCGACAAGTCACCTGTACCAATTACAAGGCCACCAATTTTGTTCGCAATATCCATTAAAATCTGCGTTCTTTCCCTAGCCTGCACATTTTCATAGGTTACATCATGCACGTTGGCATCATGCCCAATATCAGCAAAATGCTTAAGGCAAACCTCTTTGATATCTATAGTATAAGTTGTAACTCCCATAAGCCGCATTAGCTCGAGTGAGTTATTAAGCGTATTTGAAGTTGTTCCAAATCCAGGCATTGTGATAGCATGGATGTTCTTACGATCAATGCCAAGTCTATCGTATGCCTTTGCAATTACCAAAAGCGCAAGTGTTGAATCCAAGCCTCCCGAAATCCCTATAACACTCTTTTCAAGTCCGGTATGCTTTAATCTTTTGAATATCCCGGAGGTTTGTATATTAAATATTTCTTCACATCTTCTATCCCTTGCTTCTAAGTCTGAAGGTACAAAAGGAGTAGGGTCAATATTTCTTGAGAGATTTTCTAGCTTTTTCTCGGTCAGCATAAAAGTAACTTTTCTATATTCTATTACTTCTCCCTCTGTAAAACCAGAGTTCTTTAGTCTCTCGCTTAGTAGTCTCTCTACATCAATTTCACAGGTAATAAGCTGCTCTTCAAAGGAAAACCTTTGCGACTTAATAATATTAGTACCATACTCACTTATTATGGCATGCCCACCAAAAACCAAATCGGTAGTAGATTCATTTGGCCCAGAAGATGAATATATATAAGCCGAGGCGCACCTTGCAGACTGCATGCTAACAAGGCTCTCACGGTATTCGTGCTTTCCGACAATATCGTTGCTAGCTGAAAGATTAACCAAAACCGTTGCTCCTGCAAGCGCTTGATAGCTGCTAGGTGGAATGGGCACCCATAAGTCCTCACAAATCTCTATTCCAAAGCAAAAGGCGTCCATATTCTCTGCTTCAAAAAGCAGATCAGTTCCAAAAGGAACGACTTGTCCTAAAAGCTTTATTTCTCTCTCTATCTCATCTTTTCCAGAACTAAACCATCTCGCCTCATAAAACTCACTATAATTTGGTATGTAGCTTTTAGGAACTACACCCAAAATGCTTCCACTTTTAATTGCTGCTGCACAATTATAAAGTCTATTCCCAACAATGATAGGAAGCCCTATAATTATAACACAATCCAGTGCTTTAGTTTCACTTAATAATATTTCCAGACCCTTTAATGCCTGTGACTGCAAACTTTTCTGCATGAAAAGGTCTGCACAGGTATAAGAAGTGATGGATAGCTCGGGGAATACCACCAACTGAGCATTATTTTCATTAGCTTGCTTTGCCATATTAACTATCTGAGCAGTGTTATATTCACAATTTGCAACCTTTAACTTAGGAACTGCAGCAGCAACCTTTATATATCCAAAATTCATTATCTTCATTCCTTTCAGAAAAAGCGAATTCAGTACCTATATTAACATAGATGCGTAACCCTATATAGAACGCAAGTGCTTTACAAACAACAGAAGCAAGTGCTATTTCACAAAATAGTTTATCACAATAACGTTTTTTTTACACCAGATATATACAAAAAAAGACCATGAATATTGAAATTCACAGTCTCTCTAATCTATATTTTTCATATTTTTCCGTTTAACTCCTTTAGCTCATCCAAGCTATTCTGTATTTTACTTGAATTTGTGCGTATGGCACTGTAAACATCTTCTAAGAGTGTCTCACTATGTGCAATAGTCTCATTTCCCTCATTAGCAGCAGCTATTTTTTGATACAAGCTATATAAAAATGACGCATTCTCCATAAAAATCACCTCCATACTATTTTGTAAAAATCTATATAAAGAAAAGGAGCCCTACCTAAGAGCTCCTTCGCTAACTTTTACTTCTAAATTCTAACATATCAATTATAAATTTTCTATTTACTATTTGTATAATTTTGTAATTAAATCAAATGATAAAAATTGTTAAATAGTACCAAATAAAACAAGATATACAACTATTTTGACACTAATTGCTATATTTAATACTTATACTGTGCATACTATCTATTCTTCAGCCCTTCTAGTCGTTCAAGCACTTTTTGGTACATATCCTTGTACTTCTGCTGCTTTGCCTTTTCTTCTTCTATTACCTTAGCTGGTGCCTTTGCAACAAACCCTTCATTGCTGAGTTTACCTTCGACTCTCTTCAGCTCACCTTCAAGATTGGCCTTTTCTTTTTCCAGTCTCTCGATTTCCTTTTCCATATCAATAAGTTCATCCAGAGGCATAAATATTTCTGCACCTGCTATTACCATTCCTACAGCATCAGCCGGTACACCTTCTTTGTCAAATTGAACGCATACCTCTTTTGTACCCGCCAATCTTTCAAAGAACAATGACGCTTCTTTTATAGTATCAGCCTCTGTTTGCCCTCCAACAACAAATATTGCCTTTGCACGTCTTGAAGGTGGAACATTCATCTCGGCACGAGTATTTCTGATACTTCTTACAGCATCCATTATCAGCCTCATCTTAGCTTCATCCTGTGGATAGTCCAGCTCTTCTGTGAACTTAGGCCACTGAGAAATCATGATACTCTCATCTTCATTTACCAGATGAGTATATATCTCCTCTGTAATAAACGGCATGTATGGGTGCAGCAGCTTCATTGCTGTGCCTAAAACATGGTTGAGAACATATTGAGCCTCTAGCCTGCCTTCACTTTCTCTGTCAAATAGTCTTGGCTTAACTATCTCTATATACCAATCGCAGAATTCTTCCCATATGAAATCATAAACCTTCTGCAGACCAATACCCAATTCAAACTTATCAATATTTTCAGTAACCTCTTTTGTTACTGTATTTACTCTACTTAAAATCCATTTATCAGCAACAGTGAACTTATTTTTATCAACCTTGCTGAAATCAAGCTCTTCATCAAAGTTCATCAGTACAAAACGGGATGCATTCCATACCTTGTTTGCAAAGTTTCTAGCTGATTCAACCTTTTCATCAGTATATCTCAAGTCATTTCCTGGAGAATTCCCAATAGTCAGTGCAAATCTTAGGGCATCAGTACCATACTTTGAAATAACCTCCAAAGGATCGATACCGTTTCCAAGTGACTTACTCATTTTTCTACCCTGTGAGTCCCTCACAATACCGTGTATGAATACATGCTTGAAAGGCTCCTGTCCCATATGCTCCATACCCGAGAAAATCATTCTTGCAACCCAGAAGAAAATAATATCGTAACCTGTTACAAGTACATTTGTAGGATAGAAGTATTCTAAATCCTTCGTATTATCAGGCCAACCTAGTGTTGAAAATGGCCATAATGCTGAGCTAAACCATGTATCCAAAGTATCATTGTCCTGCTCAATCCCGGTATATCCACACTGCGTACACTTATCAGGTGCTTCAGCCTGAACCATTACCTTTCCACACGCCTTACAGTAATATGCAGGTATTCTATGTCCCCACCACAGCTGCCTTGAAATACACCAATCCTGTATGTTTTCCATCCAGTTAAAGTATATCTTTGAGAATCTTTCAGGCACAAACTTGATAGTACCATTTTTAACAACCTCTATAGCAGGCTCAGCCAATGGCTTCATACGAACATACCACTGCTTAGATATAAATGGCTCGATAACAGTCTTACATCTCTGACATGTACCAACATTGTGATTATGACCTTCTATCTTCACCATCAGTCCAAGACTTTCAAGGTCGGCCACCATTTTTTTTCTCGCTTCGTATCTATCAAGTCCCTTATACTGGGCTGCATTATCATTCATAATAGCATTGTCATCCATTATTCTTACCTGAGGCAAGTTATGACGAAGACCTACTTCAAAGTCATTTGGATCGTGAGCTGGTGTTATCTTAACGCAACCTGTTCCAAAGTCCTTATCAACGTAGGAGTCAGCTATTACAGGGATTTCCTTGTTTATCAATGGTAAGATCAAAGTCTTTCCTACCAAGTGCGCATATCTTTCATCATCTGGATTTACTGCTACCGCAGTATCTCCTAGTAAAGTTTCAGGACGGGTAGTAGCAATTACAACAAATTCGTCACTGTCCTTAACCGGGTATTTTATATGCCAGAAGTGTCCTGATTGTTCCTCATATTCAACCTCAATATCAGATATTGAAGTGTTACACTTAGGGCACCAGTTTGTTATTCTTTCGCCCTTGTAAATGAGTCCCTTATCATATAGTCTCAGGAATACCTCCTGTACTGCCTTTGATAGCCCTTCATCCATTGTGAAACGCTCACGTTCCCAGTCACATGAGCTTCCTAATTTCTTAAGCTGCTCAACGATTCTGCCTCCGTACACACGTCTCCAGTCCCAAGCCTTCTCCAAAAACTTCTCACGTCCAATATCGTCTTTGGAAATGCCCTCTTTTGCCATAGCATCAACTATTTTAGCTTCCGTTGCTATACTTGCATGGTCAGTTCCTGGTAACCACAGTGCAGAATAGCCCTGCATTCTCTTTGTTCTGATGAGAATATCCTGCATTGTATTGTCAAGTGCATGCCCCATGTGAAGCTGACCTGTTATATTTGGCGGTGGAATAACTATTGTATAAGGCTCCTTTTCAGGATCTACCTCTGCATGAAAATAGCCCTTATCCATCCAATTTTTGTACAGTCTATCCTCAACCTGACTAGGGTCATAGGTTTTTGAAATATTCTTAGTATCTTCCATAATTACCTCCTAAAACTTTATTTGTAGCATTTGATTTAACATATATTTTTGCATTTAATATCAAGCATATTGATAAGTATTTTTATATTTAATATCAAGCATATCTATAGGTATTTTGCATTTAAATATCAAACATATTAATAAGCATTACTTATAGCTTAAAATAAACATTATCAAACCTGGAATTGTTATAGCCAGCCCAATCATTTTGACGCTAACAACAGCTTTTGATAGCTTATAGCTTTCAACCTCTTCCTCTGTCATCTGATCGGCATACTGACATTTTTGCTTTTGAGCCAACCCAAGTTTCTTTGCTATTGGCTTAGCTGCAAATACCACAGCAAATCCAATCAATAAAATTACTAAAGCTGCATAATCTAAAGGTTTCATACTGTTACTCCTCTCTATCATAAAATAAGATATGTTCTTTAAAAAAGGCATTTCTAAAAACATATAAACTGCTAAACAATAAAAAAACCCCGTCCAAGTATTTGGACGAAGTATGTTCGCGGTACCACCAAATTTTCAGATGCTATGCAACAATAGTACCTTTAAAGCAATACCTTCAAAGTATACATATCATATGCGATATAATATCATTACATAAAACTATCTGAATCTCAGAACATATAACGGTGTTACCCGCTGCAGCCTATCAATATCGTAATAATCAATTACGTTACAGCAATATAAGATTAATAATGTACAAACAATACACCATTAATGCATATATACAATATCAGATTAATAACGAAATTACTTCAGTGCAGAACTCCCAAGCTACCTTCAGTTGACTTTCTTGAAGCCTTGCAGCCACCGGCTTCTCTCTGTAAAGTCTGTACAACCTACTCCTCTTGTTCATAGCATTTTCATATTTAAATTTAATGATATATAATACTTCCGAAACTGTCAAGAGTATTAATTATCAATATCCATATAATTAATTGAGCAGTATCCAAGGATATTAATTAGTACCCAAGTGAAAATATTAACAACTCCTTTTAATTCTATGAAACCCCGTAATATTTCTTTTACACAATCAAGCACTTTTTTAGTTTTAGTTTTCCACACTCTGTGAATTATTAATCAACAAAACAGGTGTTTTGTGTATATAATATGTGTGGATAATGTGCACAACCCTGTTAACAACATAGTATTTTTGCATTTCAGGGTGTGGATATTAATTGTTTTGTAATATTTAACCCCAAAAAATTAATTCCCAAAAGACTTAACCCCCAAGCTAAAATAAAAATTAAAGGCTAGCCTAATGAAAGGCCAGCCTTTTGAAAATATTATACTGTTTTATTTTATGTTTCTAGTTTGTGTTTGTAATTTTTGTCCTCTATATTATGTACAAATCTATTTAATGCTTTTTACTTCTTTTCTGCAAAACACTTACTACAGAAAACTGGTTTGTCCAAGTGTGGTTTAAATGGTACTCTTGTAGGTTGTCCACATTCAGCACATACAGCTTCATATAATTCCTTTTTGCCTGCATTGTCTTTTCTGCCACTTCTGCAACCTTTACATCTGCTTGGCTCATTTTGAAAGCCCTTTTCAGCATAAAATTCCTGCTCTCCTGCAGTAAAAACGAAGTCAGTTCCGCATTCCTTACAAACTAAGGTCTTGTCACTATACATGTTAATCAACCATTCCTTTCGATGCGCCAAAAAGCCTAATACTTTTACAGCAATGCAATGTTTTATATTATTTTACATTATATTACATGGCTATGCATTTTACAATACTAAATTGTCTATTCCGTCTTAATTGCCTCTAATGCACTTAACTTCATTGCCCTTCTTGCGGGATAGAAACCTGAAACTATACCTATAAACATGGAGAACATTATTGCAGCTGCTGCCAACCAAGGGGGGATGACAGATACCGGTCCTGCATCTGGATTTCCTGGGCTCAAAATACTTGTCCCTACAGAATTTAGTACAAATGAGGCTATATAGCTAAGCAGTATTCCAATAACTCCTCCGATAAGTCCAATAACTGCAGCTTCAAATAAAAATAACTGTCTTATATTATTCATCCTGCACCCAAGAACCTTCATTACCCCGATTTCTCTAGTTCTCTCATATATGGACATAACCATGGTATTTGTTATTCCGAGTGCAGCAATCAGCAAGGATATTGCACCTATTCCTCCCAGTACCATCTGTATTGTATTTGACTGTTTTTTCATAGACTCTCTTATATCAGCCAAGCTAAATGTGCCATAGCCCATATCCTTTATCTGCTGCTGAATATCGTCAACGTCATTAATATTTTTAACCTTAACCATAATACGCTGATAGCTATCACCTGATGTTGAGCCTCCATAGGTATTAATCTTGCTACTATTCTCTCTAATAAGTTTTTTCAGATAATTTATATCCATGTAGATATAATAATCCTTTTCATCATTTGATTGCTTAAGCACTCCTACGGCTTTTGTCTTGTACACTTTAGAAGGTTTATTTGAAAACTGACCTCCTGCATCTTGCTTTTCTCCATAATTCATATCAAAGGTAAATGACAGCTTATCCTTCATAACATCTACTGGGCTAGTACTTGAGTAAAAGTTTCTGGATTTAGGGTTATAGAAGTTAGAGGTGGCATAAAAACCAAACAGCAGTTGTTCCTTATCTCCTGTTTGAAGTAGCCTTCCCTTTTCCACAATATATCCAAAGCTCTGAAGGATATCAGCATCAGCGCCCATTACCTGGGCATATGCAACATACTTTCCTGATATAAGCTTAATAGAGGTTTCAATAATTGGATGAACTGCCTCTACACCCTTCATTTTTTGGAACTGTGCAACAGCTTTATCGTTTAGTACTACAGTCTTGGATTTATCAACAGGACCACCGTCATTTTGATATTGGGTTACGGTAATCATGTTGAGGCTGCCCATTCTCTTTAACTCATTTTCAAAGCTTTCGTCCATTCCAATCCCTAGGGACACCATAACAACAATTGCAGCAGTGCCTATTACAACACCTAATACCGTTAGCATTGTCCTAGTTTTTCTTCTAAAAAGGTTTTTAAAGCCCATAATAAACAGATCAATGCTATTCATCAAAGGTTAATTCCTTCCTCTTTTTTATTCTTCTCCTTATAATTACAAACACTATAGTTGCAACAACCACAACTCCTGCTGCTATAGCCACCCAAACCCAAATACTGATTTTGGATTGATCTTCGGGCAGTTGTTCATCCGGTGGCGGCATGCCTTCGTCCATAACCGGAGGCTCCATAACGTTTAAGGCTATCTCTTTTTCCATTTCAGTCTTTTTACCATTTTCATCTTCAAAGCTGAATATAAGTTTTCCGCTAATCTCGCCTGCTGCTTCAGGTATGATTGTCCCATCAAAATTATCACTCTTCCCTGACTCAAAATTACCTACAAAATAACTTCCATTTTCACTTCTAAAGCTACCTTCAAGCTTTACCATAAGATTGTATAGTGTTGTCTTACCCATATTAAAAAACTCAATACCTACTGGCACAGGATTTCCAACATATATCTCGGTAGGAATCGCTAACTCTCCTAGCACTAATCTTTGAAGCTGATTTAACGGCACACCTATTGTGTCTTTAGAATTATATGCCGTACCCTTATCATCCTCATATTCATAATTAATACTAAGCATATATTGCTTTGGCGCAGCATCTGCCTTTGAAATAAAGGACAATGATTTTTCAAATTTACTTCCAGATGAAAGAGAGCTAATATAAAACGAATTACTGGAGTTAACAGGTGTAAAGGTACCATCATCGGAAGAAACGGTAACCTTAACATTTTTTATATCGGACGTTGAACTGGTATTCAGCAAAGACAGGGTTAACGCAAACTCTTCTCCGGCCTTGACTATATCAGCTGAGAAGTTATACTTATCAATAATAATTCTGGGTACTGATTTGCCATTTTCACCTTCAACATAAACACCCACATATTGAACTGCTGTCTGCTTAGAATCTGAAGTACCCGAATCATACTCTATATTTATTGCTATCGGATAATTACGACTCACTGCATCATCAGAAATACCTAAACTGAATTCAACAGGTACTTGGCCTCCCTTGTCAATATAAGGTATAACCAGGGTATTGAGCGACTTTGGCATAATCTCTTTATCTGCAGAAATGCTAACTTTTACATTATTTATCTTTGAAAGCCCGATATTGTTAAGGTTCATAGAAATAACAAAGTCTTTACCCGGAGTCATGGCAGAATCAGGTGAGATAACATCCTTTATAGTAAGGTTACCCTTATTTGTTACATTAGCCACCAATACGTAAACCTCTATGTCATCGGAGTATGTGTTATTCTTTGTATCTCTGTACTCGATTTTCACCCTAAGGCTTGTTGCACCTGCTTCTATTTTTTGTGAAGCATTTAAGTCGTATGTAAACGTATGTTGTTTTGATGATGGAATAATATCCTTGCTCAGTTTACTTGCCGTCCCATTAAGACTTATACCATCACTTTTTAGGCCATTTAGTGTAATATTGACATCCCTTGCAGAATAGCTCCCATTATTATCAAACACCAGATTTAGCTTAAAGCTATCACCCGGTGTTACTTGCACGGGATCAGTTGAGGAGGACTTTAAAGTCAGCTTTGGAACATTATTATCCGCTGTTATTTTTAGCATTCCACTAATAGTTGAAGTAAAGCTGTCCAACGAAAAATTATAGTACTGTAGATTAAACTTTATAGAATACATCTTTTGTTGTATTGAAGGAGCAATATTAAATGTAAATGTTAGTTCCTTAGTCTCGTTTGGTTGTAATGTTTCAATGCTCAATGAAGAATTCATGGAGTTGGGAACAATAGGCCCTCCATCTTCAAAAACTGGTGACACCACGATATTCCTAGCCGGGTGGAGGCCGGTATTCTTAATAGGAAGCTTGTATGTAATGGTTGTTCCCGCATTTCCTTCCGGTATCTGTGCATTTGAGGTGATTTCTATCTTGGGTGCGTACTTTGTTGTATCCACCGGTGGAGTTACAGTTGTATCCTTTAGCACAGCCTGTGTTACATTTATATAATCAGATTGCTGATAATCGCTCCCACCCCTTGAATATTTTATTGTTACACTTAATCTGGCTGCCCCTCCGTCATAGATAAAAGCCTTGATTCCTGTAGTTGCCCTACTATATGGAGCTATATTTCCAACATCAAGAATGGCTCCAGTACCTTTTGGTGAAAATGAACCATCTTCTATTACAACAAACACATTTTCCAAGGGATTTGTTGTTACATTCTCGACAGATAAGGATAAATCAAAATCCTCTCCCGCACTTATACTGCTTTTGCTTACTGTATATCCTGAAATGCGCACCTCAGGAGCAGCTGCTTGTGCTGAATTAGACAATGGTCCCCCTAGTATTTGAACTATCAATAATAAAACTAATACCGCTGCTATATATCGGCTTTTCATATGTACTCTTACTCTCCTTATATAAATTGTATTTAGCCTAAAAACTATTTCAAGAATTGCTATTTCAGTGTGCTGATATTGTCTGAATGTTCTTGGAACTCTAACCTTTCATTCAATTCAATCTTCTCTATGTTGCCATCAAAAATGTGGATAATTTTATCAGCGTACTTAGCAATATTGGTATCATGGGTAACGATAATCAATGTATGTTTGCTTTGTCTGGCCATTGATATCATAAGCTGCATAACCTCCTGAGTAGTCCTTGAATCGAGATTGCCCGTCGGCTCGTCCGCAAAAACTATCTCGGGGTTGTCTATAAATGCCCTTGCTATGCCTACCCTTTGTTGCTGTCCACCACTCATCTGGTTGGGCTTTCTTTTGTAGTAGCCCTTTAGTCCAACATTATCAAGCATCTTCTTTGCCCGTAAGTCTCTATGTTTTCTATGAACGCCTTTAAAGGTAAGAGGTAGAGCGACATTCTCTAAAGCTGTCAAGCTGGTAAGCAGATTGTATGATTGAAATACAAAACCAATATACTTTTGCCTGAAAACAATAAGCTGTTTTTCGTCCAACTTTTCTACATGAATATTCTTTATCAGAATTTCACCCTTGGTCGGTTTCTCCAGTCCGGCAAGTAGGTTTAAAAGCGTTGATTTTCCAGACCCAGAAGTTCCAAGCAAGCAGCATATCTCACCCTCGTTTATATCTAATGATATATTATCTAATGCTACTATTTTTTCGGTACCTACTCGATACACTTTTCTGACACCATTTAGCTGTATTATCTTCTCAATAATAAATCCCCTCCAGGTTATTTAATAACAAATATTCAAATAAATAGTAATCCATCTTGTCTATTAATGTGTAACAAAACTGTTACAACTTAATTAGACTTCAACTATTGAAAAAGGTTGCAGTAAAACAATATAAATTGCAGAAAAATGTGGAAAACAGACTATAACAGGTGGCAGGAAAAGTGGCACGAAAAGTGGCACGAAAAGTGGCACGAAAAAGCGGCGGAGAAATCAGGGTCCGTCTGAAAACCCTGATTTCTCCGCCGCGGATATACAAATTTGTGCTATTATTTAAAATCGTCCCACAGTCTGCTTGGGTACTTTCCACTTTCAACAAGAGAGTTAATTGATTGTTTTACTACTGGTTTATCTTCCTGATAAGTAACTCCATACCATTTGTCAGTGGATGAAAGCACCTTTACATCAGCCTTTCCACTCTTTATAAGATTGTCCACTACTGTAGGCAGGAAGTACTCTGCCTTTAGAATATTGTCCTTTGACGCTTCTAAAAATTTGGGGAAGTTATTCTCTAACTCAGTAAAAATACTTTGATTAAAGCCCCAGGTATTCATTGAAACTATACTTCCGGTTGCAATAGGAGTCCAAATAACATCGTCTTCGGTGTATTTTGCTCCATTCTCGGACTTTACAATTTTAGTTCTCTCCTGTATGTCAATGAGATAGCCATTGTTATCTACGCTGCAGACACCTCTTGCAACATGGCCATTCTCTGTGAGTGTATTCTCAAGAATAAAACCAACCATACAGTACTTGTACTTTTGGTCAGTATCATTGTTTGAGGTAAGATAGTCACTAAGCAGCCTATATGCATGTGCACCGTAAAAATCATCAGCATTTATTACAGCAAATGGTGTATTTACCGCATCCTTCGCGCTTAGTACCGCATGTCCTGTTCCCCATGGCTTGCTTCTACCCTCAGGTACTGAAAAACCTTTTGGTAGATTATTAATATCCTGGTAAACATATTCAACATCAATAATGCCTTCTATTTTCTTGCCTATAACCTCTCTAAAGGTTTCCTCAATCTCTCTTTTGACTACAAATACAACCTTTCCAAACCCTGCTCTTATAGCGTCATATATGGAATACTCCATAATTATTTCTCCATTTGGTCCTACAGGGTCAATCTGCTTCAACCCTCCATAACGGCTTCCCATACCTGCCGCCATTATAACAAGTGTTGGTTTTGTGCTCATAGTATTACCTCCGAGTTCATTTGTAAGTTTACTTAGTATGTTTTTAACTACAACTTTTGCATTAACTTAATAGTAAATAAATATATATTAAAATAAGTATATATTATAATAACGTTTATATCATAATGATGTTTATATCATAATAACGTTTTTATTATTTATTATATCCATCTGGATTCATTGACTGCCATCTCCAAGAGTCACAGCACATTTCATCCAACCCTCTATCTGCTGTAAATCCAAGCTCTACTTTTGCTCTGTCACACTTTGCAAAACAAGCCGCTATGTCCCCCGGCCTCCTTTGCACAACCTTATATGGAATAGCATTTCCACAGGCCTTTTCAAATGCCTGGATCATTTGGAGAACGGAAACGCCATTTCCAGTGCCAAGATTATACTCTCTAACACCTACATGCTCTACATCAAGCTTTTCAAGCGCCTTAAGATGACCATTTGCTAAATCTATTACATGAATATAATCTCTCACACCCGTTCCATCAACAGTATTATAATCATTTCCATAAACATTGAGCTGCTTTAGCTTGCCCACAGCCACTTGAGCAATGTATGGTACAAGATTATTAGGAATTCCATTAGGGTCCTCTCCAATAAGTCCGCTTTCGTGTGCACCTATAGGATTGAAGTACCTCAATATAGCTATATTCCATTTATTGTTGGAAACATATACATCCCTCAGTATATCTTCAATCATGAGTTTTGTTCTTCCATATGGATTAGTGGCACTGAGCGAAAATTCTTCTGATATAGGAACACTCACAGGGTCACCATATACCGTAGCAGAAGATGAAAAAACAAGGTTATAAACTCCATATTTCTCCATAAGCTCACATAAAATCAAGGTTCCGGTAATATTGTTGTGATAGTATTTTAGAGGTATTGAAACCGATTCTCCTACCGCCTTTAGCCCTGCAAAATGTATAGCTGCGTCAATTTTATTATGAGCAAAAACTTCCTCAAGTGCTTCTCTATGTAGAATATCTACTTTATGAAACGCTAGCTCTTTACCGGTAATTTGCCTTACCCTGTTAAGTGAAGTTTCCTTGCTGTTAGATAGATTATCAACTACTATTACCTCATGCCCAGCCTCTAATAGCTGTACACAAGTATGGCTGCCAATATAACCAGCACCGCCTGTAACCAAAACGTTCATATCTATAGTCCTCCCAATACAAATATATTTTCCATATATTTTCCATATATCTAAATATATTAAAGTTACTTTAATTCTAATATTTGTATGAATTAAGTTATTTAAATACTAATATTTGTAGTAACCAAGTGCTGTAAACATTTTATCTAAAATTACTATTTATTACAACCAATTATTCTTTTTTAAAGCTCTAATAAAGGTTTGCCTATGAGTAGTAAACGAAGAAACTAAACAATCAAAAATTTTTGTAGTATAGAAGATTTATAAACATATAGTAAAAAATGTATGGCACTTTATTTTCCGTTTGATATAGTTTTGAGTATTTCATCGAGGGGCTCATTTTTACACAAAAACATTTCTGAGAACATATCGCCTTTTGAGTGTAGTCTTTTTACCGCATTTTTTATGGTAAAGTCATCAGGCTTTACTCCTCTAACTTCATCCCAATCAAGCGGCATAGAAACGTTAGCCGTTTTTACTGCTCTTGTTGAATATGGGGCTATCAGGCTTTTGCCCTGCCACATTTGTAGATAGTCAAAATAAATTTTCCCACCTCTTTTTGCTTTTAACCTTTCAATGGTAAGAAGCTTGGGCATTTTTTGAACAAAGTACTCTGCAAAAAATAGATTGAGGCTTCTAGCATTGTCATAATTGTATCTCGCATTTGTAGGAATAAATATCTGCAGCCCAGTTGCTCCGGATGTTTTAATAAAGCTGTCTAATGCAAGTGACTCCATAGTTTCTCTAATGCTCAATGCAACCTCCTTTACACTCTCAAAATTATTCTCTTCTGAGGGGTCAAGGTCAAATACAAGATAACTGGGATAATCGGGTTTATCACAGGTATTAAATGCAACATGGAATTCCAGACACGCCATACTGCAAAGCCATACCAACGATGAAGCGTTCTCCATGACAATATACTCCTTGTCATGAAAAATACTGCTTCCAATATAGTCAGGTGCATTCTTTGGAACACTTTTCTGATAAAAAGACTTCCCTGAAATACCATGAGGGTATCTAATGGTAGATAGCAACCTATTCCCACCATACTTCAGTATATAAGGGGCTAGCTGTACCATTTCCTGAATAAATTGCAGCTTTGTTATACCAGCTTCGGGCCAAAGTAATTTATCCACATTATTTACATGTATAAGCCTATTTTCTATCTCAACATTTGCACTCTTTTCTATTACGGCAGGCATTATTTTACACCTCTTAATCTAATATTTGCACTCTTTTCTAATACAGCAGGCTTTGTTTTATACCGCTTAAACTAAGACTTGAATTGCAATAGTATACGTCCTTTCATGTAAGCATTTCACCGTTGGCCTCGGTGGGCGGCATAGGAGTAAACCCTAAAATCTTGGGATGTCTGAGCTGCCCCGAATCTGTTAATTCCAAAAAACTGACCCAACAGGTTAGAAGGGGCATCGTCCAAGTTATTGCTGTTCCATTTAACTTAAGCTCACCAATGCTGCCCTGCACAAAAGGGCTACTCTCTTGTGATATCTCACTTGCATAGTTTTTTAATAAATGCAAATCGGACTGCTTTAGTCCAAGAGATGCCTTGCACATAAAGGTTAATCCCTCCTCTCCATTAATACCTAGCAAGAGAGAATTGGGTCTACCTCCATCCCATTGTATTCCCCCAACTACACAGAGCATTCTCTTTATAAATTTGGTCTTATACCAATATGCATGTTTTTTTCCCCCTATATAAGGGCTAGTAATTAGCTTTGAGACTATGCCTTCCATATTTCTTTCTTTCATGTTTTCAAATAAACTTATACCATCATCAAATGGCTTTGAGAAATGCAAAAAATCGTTCTCATATGGTGCTATAAGCTCCTTGAGTAGTTTCTTTCTATATTCGAGGGGCTTTGCTGTTATATCTCCATTATAGTAAAGCATATCAAATACCATATATTTAACGGGATATCTATTCTTATACCTTTCAAGAGAGGCCATGTTTCTAATACGCTCACGAGCCAACACATCATAGAAGGAAGGCTTAAGATTTTCATCAGTAACAACTATTTCTCCATCAAACACTGCTTTCTTTGAGCCAAGACACTCTACTAAGTACAAAAATTCCGGATAGAAGTTTGTTCTCTCATTTCCTTTTTTTGTGAATATTCTTAAAGAATGCTCTTTTTCAAAATTTATATAGCTAATACCTCTGATCCCATCCCATTTTATTTCATGGATATATTCCTGAGATACTATTACATCCTCTCTTTTGGCAGCATCCATCGGCATATAGAGCTTCATTTATACTGGCTCCTTTGTTCTTGTTTTTGTAGCCGTTTTCTTGGTTGTTTTGGTTTTAGCTGCCTTAGTGGAAGCTTTGGTCTCTTCCTCTGGGGTTTGATTATCTAGGGTTTGGTTATCTGAGGTTTTTTTGGCTCTTTTTTTAGGTTTTTCCTCTTCCTCCTGGGCATTCTTCTTGTTTTGTTGTGACATCTTAATGCTTTGCTGCAGTGCATCCATCAGGCTTATTACATTGTGCTTTTCTACATCCTTCCTGACTACTATCTCTTTTCCTTCAACCTTTGAATTTATAAGCTCGACAAGAGTTTCTCTATAGGTATCTTTATACTTCGAAGGATCAAACTTAGTTGTCAGATTATCAATAAGTGAAATTGCCATATTCAGCTCGGCTTCTGTTGTATTAGTATGTTCCGGAACTCCGGGTACTTGCTTAAAGTCCCTAACCTCATCGGGATAAAAAATAGTCTCTAGAACAAGAACACCTTTGTACACTCTTATAACACAAAGAGCCTCTCTATCACGAATAGTAATCTTTGCAACTGCAATTCTCCCTGTTTTATTGAATGCATCTCGCAATAATGTATATGCCTTGCTCCCTGTATCCTGTGGCCCTAAATAATAGGTTTTGTCAAAATAAATGGGATCGATCTCTTGCAACTTAACAAAGTCAAGAATTTCAACACTTCTCTCCCCCGATGCTTTAATGGATGCAAAGTCTTCATCCGTCATTATTACATATTTGCCCGGCTCATACTCATAGCCTTTAACAATATCTTCGGGTGCTACCTCTTTGTTACAGGAAGGGCACATTTTTTTGTACTTAACAGGTGTATGGCATTCCTTGTGAATGTACTTGAACCGTATATCCTTATCCTCTGTAGCAGCAAACATTTTTACAGGAATATTCACTAGTCCAAAGCTTATCGAGCCCTTCCAGACTGTATGCATAAAATCCCTCCCAGAGTTTTTTCTTTATTTGTTTATAAGTGTCTTTTCTTTATATGTTATATCTTTTGAAATAATTAAATGATAATTCAAGAAATATTCTCCAAATCTACGGTTTCGATTAGCATACACTTATACAAGTGATTTGAATTGTATATAGCTGGTGTTATAATATTATTAGCACTATTGAACTAAAAATAAAAATACATTTATTACGATAGATAACTCTATAATAATAAAAACCATAAGGAGGCTTAAAATGCCATTTTACGATTTAAAATGTACAAAGTGTGGACATGAATTTAATGTTATGGCAAAAATGAGCGAACGTGAAGGGAAGCTTATTAACTGTCCCCAATGCCAGGATAATCAACTTGAGGCGGTTTTTAAGTCTGTTAATATAGTTTCCTCCAGATCCTCAGAAAAGGATTGCCCAAACAGGCATGTTTGCGGTGGTTGCTGCGGCCATTAAATTATTGGCACTAAACATAAAACAATTAAAATGATTATAAAAAATACGAAGCAATTTAAATAAAAGCCAAAAACGTAAGGCAATATTGTTTTTGAAAGTAAGAGGTACAAAATTATTATCGAAAGGACTAAAACCTTTTTATGAAATATATTGACTTGAGAAGTGATACTGTTACAGTACCAACCACAAAGATGAGAGAAGCCATGGCAACAGCTGAGGTTGGTGATGATGTGTATCAAGATGATTATACCACTATCGAGCTGGAAAACTATGCAGCGCAAATTACAGGAAAAGATGCTGCTCTCTTTGTACCAAGCGGTACGTTTGGTAACCAGCTTGCATTATTTACACATTGCAAGCGCGGTGATGAGGTAATTTTAGGGGAAAACTCTCATATCGTTGCGCATGAAGCCGGTGCTTCTGCAGTTATTGCAGGTGTACAGCTCAGAACAATAAGCGAGGATTTCTCAGGGATTAAGGCAGAAGACGTTGCAAAAAGAATTCGTGTTGGGGAGGATATTCATTGTCCTGATACCGGCGTGATATGCATGGAAAATGCTTTAGCAAATGGAAGAGTTGTTTCTCTTGAACAAATGCAGCAAGTGTACTGTTTGGCAAAGCAGCATAATATCCCGGTACACTTAGATGGTGCAAGAATATTTAATGCTGCAACTTATTTGAATGTCGCTGCATCTGATATCGCACAATACTGTGACAGCCTTATGTTCTGTCTTTCAAAGGGCTTGTGCGCTCCATTTGGCTCTATTCTCGCAGGCAGTAAAGATTTTATTGACAATGCTCGTAAAAAAAGAAAGCTAATGGGTGGCGGCTTGAGACAGACGGGAATACTTGCTGCAGCCGGTATAATTGCTCTTGAAGATATGCCTCAGCAGTTGATAGAAGACCACAAAAACGCTATAGCATTAGGTCATAAGCTCAGTACCATTAATGGAATTGATATTAATTTATCGGATATACACATAAATATGGTATTTTTCAGCATTGATGACAGTGTTCTTAATGGTAGGGATATTGCTGCAGAATTACTCAAATCAGGAATAAAAGTAAATGGCCCTGAAAATGGGCAAATGAGGCTAGTAACAAATCATTGGGTTACTAGAGATGACATATTTTACGTAGCAGACTGTATAAGGTCTATTTTGCAATAATAATAAAGGTAAGGGTATCCTTCGAAGTAGCTGTCTAGCCAAAGGTGAAGATCTTTTCTTCAAAGGATACCCTAGTTTCTATATTATAGCACAACCTTTTTAACTAATCCATATTTTATAAAAATTTACATTTTATTCTAATAGTTCAAGGTTAGTTTCAACATTAGAATTAGTCTTGCTATCTGGCTTATCAGTATCTTTGGTATCTGTATTAATTTTATCTGTAGTAGTCTTCTCTTTGCTTTGATCCTTTGTGTCAGACTTATCCTTTGTGTCTTTTTCAGCGCTTTGATTGTCTGCTGGTAAAGCTCCTATTAAATATTCTGATCTTGGATAAGGAATATTAATAACATAGTTACCTTTAAATTCCTTCTGAACCTTACCATTTATTTTAAATTCAACACTTTTTATATCTTTTAGCTCTGTTAATGTATTTACTACTGAATAAAGTGTTAGCTGTTCCTGCTTTTTGCCCCCAGGATGCTTATCAATAAACTCTTTAGAGAAGTCTACTGATGCTACCCCGTCCTTGTTGATTTTAACATTTGATGCTAGCTTCGTCCCGGTTGGAATAGAGGCCTTTAATGTGCTTCCGGATACGGGACCTTTGATTAATTCATTAACTATAGCTGTAGCCATTACATCTGTGCCTTTTTGTGTATCAGAAATATTGATGTATCTGGTTTCAGGCATTAATTTTGTACCATCTGCATTAATAAAATAAAGCTGTACTGGTGATTTATCCTTTAAGTTGCTCGCTTGAGTTTCATCCATAGTAACGCTGCTTACGGGATTCAGCTCATCACTGCTGCTGGTTTCGGTGCTTAACAATCCACATCCACCCAGCAATCCCATTATCATAACGCATACCAATAATAAACTAACTGTTTTTTGCATTTCTTCTGCCACCTCACATTTTTAAAGTTAAAGTTTATCGAAATCTTATATCCTATGTTTATGCCCAAGCCTTGACAAGTATTCTAGCATTTCAAAAAAAACAAGGGTAAGTATAATTAGGGTATTTGTACGCTTTCTTGTCATCAAAAAAGGAACCCCCATAGTTTTATAAGATTACTATGTGAGGTTCCGAGAACAGTTAAATAAGTTATACTTTATGCATCTATAAATATCCTTCTTGTAATATTTAGTACTCCAGTCAAAGGGAAAAACATTTGAACAACTGAACCCATATTCTCTTTGCTCTTGATAACAAGCTCTCCACTATGAGCTTTCATTACCCTATAGCAATAACTTAACCCAAGTCCTAAATTGCTTGCTTCCTCTTTTGTTGTAAAAAATGGAGTAATGACATGCGCTAAGTCTTGGCTGGTAATACCACAACCGTTGTCAGAAATAGAAATAAGTAATGATTCTCCTCTAATCTCCGATTCAATAACTATCTCCCCGATATCACTTATTGCCTCTATAGAATTGATTAGGATATTTTTGAGCATTTCAGTGAAATGATTTACGTCAACTGTCATTGTTGCATCTATAATGCTTCTATTAGTAATCTTTATATTTTTATCCCTAATATGTGGCTCAATGATATCAATACTATTTTGTATTAGAATACTCAAAACAGATGGTTCTTCCCTAATCTCTATTTTATCAAGCTTGTATCCGATTTTTAACGTGATACTAACTAGATTATCAGCAGATTTTCTAATCGCTTTAAGCTTTTGTTCTGTGCTTATTGAAACATCATCTATCTCATTGAGTTGTTTTAATATTTCAGAGGTCTCCCGTTTTAGTGCATTAGATATATAACTTGTGCCATCAATAATAATATCCATAGAATTCTCATAATTTATTTTCTCTATCTTTACCTTTATCCCAAGAATGCCATATCTAATACCAAGGTATAAGAAAATAGCAAACTGAAAGGCTATTATCCAGAAGTTAAAGTACCATGCATCTTCAATATTTACGGCAACAGATAGATAACTAGTCCACATCAATACAACTGAAGAAGGTATTGTGAACACTATTGTAATAAATGTACTTCTCTTTTTAACAGCATCTTCTTGCTTAAAATAAGATACTGTGAGTATAACAGCAGCAGCTATAGTATAAATAACTACCCATATGGACAAAACCTTGTAATTGGGGTCAAATGCCGGTGTTATAGGATATAAGAAGCACATCATCAAACTTGGAAAGAATAATAGAACTTTAATGTATTGTTTAAGCTTGCTGCTAATGTTGGTGTTCAAGAAGTCTGTAAATGTAAGTACAAATATAATTAAGGTATATGTAGCAAAGTAATGCTGGAGCACATTTGCAAGTCCCTTGGCAGCTAAACAGAAAAATAATAAGTTTGGATCATTTAGTGTTTCAACGTGAGGCAAAATATTATCAGTAAAAATAACTGTAATACCACCGAACCCATTTAAAAACAATGTGGCTGATGCCCACCAGGTCCATTCTTTCCTGCCGTTATTAACTATTAATATAAGCGCGATAATCCAAAGTAGAATAAATATTAAAAACATCAGCACCTCACATAGCTACCTTTAATTTAGACATATTTTATCATTTTTTGTCAATTATTTCAATCTATATTTCAGGTATTTATCATTCATTAATTGCTATTATTAGTACTTTTTTAATATTACTCAATACTAAGTAACGTTTATAACCTTATCACAGTTTCCAAATTATCACTTTTTAATAAATATTAAATCACACCATCATCTATAATTTTTTTTTTATATTTTTGTAACAACTACGTATTCCCATTCATAATATGCAGTATCTTAAATCTTTTTTTGGAGGTATAGTCATGGGATGTTTTGGTCATGGTAAAGGTACTGGTTGTTGTTTTGAAGGCGGATGGTGGTGGATCATAATTCTAGCAGTATTGTTCTTTATCTTCTGCAATGATGACTGTGGTTGTTTCTCAAACATATTTGAGGACTGCGACTGGTTGATCTGGCTTGCAATACTGTTATTAATTATCTTCATTAGTGGTGACCACGGAGAATGCTGCGATTAATTTGCAGCTGCCAGCTAGGCACTTTGAATAGAAGCTTGGGTATTTTATCCAAGCTTCTATTTCAAATTAAGCCTTATGCATTTATATGGATTTAGCGTAACATATTATATCAATAAAGTTGCATAGACTATAATATTAAGTATTTTAATTGAAAGGAATGGGACTTATGGGTGACTGGAGCAAAAAAATTCAGGAGCTTATGCAGGACAAATTAGTACAGTCCAAAGTAAATCAAGCCATTGACATGTTAAAAAATACCGACTCAGAGGATCTAAAGAAGAAGTTATCCAAGATTGACAAAGAAGAATTACTGAGTAAAGTAAACGAATTTGATGAAGAAAAAATCAAGAATATGAAGATTGATAAGGATGAGCTCAGAAAGAAAATTACAAAGCAAGATATGGATAAACTAGAAAAGGTCTTAGGAAAAGAAAATGAAGCGATAATCAAAAAGTTCAAGGAATATATGAAGGATTAGTGAAAGAGCTCAGCTCTTTCACTATCATCTATGCACAAAATGAACAATCCACTACATAAACATAAATCTTCTAACAGAGAAGGGGGGGATTTAAGAGTGAGTGACGACATTGATAAAAAGTTTAAACAAATAGCCGATATGATAGGTCAGAAGGATTCCGGAGGTATGCCTGATAATGTAAAAAGCATCCTTAATATGTTCATGTCTTCTGCAAGCCAAAAAAGTGATGAAGCGGCTGAACCTTCAGAAGACTCAGAAAAAAACTCCCGCAGTTCCTCTGAAGACAAAAAGCCAACTAGTGAGGATGATACACAGGAGCTGGCCAGGAAAATGAAAAAGGCTGTTGATATGCTTGGCGCTACAACAAATGACCCTAGGGCCAACTTATTAAATGCTCTTCACCCATACTTAAATAAAGAAAGGCAAAAGAAGTTACAAAAGTGTATGAAACTTATCAAGCTTGGTTCCCTTACTAAGTTGATGGACGAATCTTAGGTATCGCATTAGAGATTCAAAGGAGATAGTAGCTATGGCATACAGGAAACAATCCTCAAATTCAAGAAGATATAAAAGGCATGAGAATCATGCAAAGAGATCACATAATGAAGAAATCTACAACGGTTCTCACTCTCAGCCCGCTTTGCCCGCACCTGTATTAGCTCTTCCCGAAAGAACCGTGCACCACCATCAAGAGGAGCCAAAACAAAAGAAGCCTTTAGGATTTTTAGGTTCTTTTCTAAATCCAAAAGGCTCTGGCAAAGCATTATTTACATTTGGTGACTACGAAATTCATTTCGATGATTTGCTGCTTGTTGGCTTAATCGTACTTTTGATGACAGACGGAATGCAAGACGAAGTTCTTGTATTTATACTTCTGTATCTCTTGTTAGATATATTCTAATGAAGTTTTAAATTGCTTTTATTTTTGTAGCTATCATTGCACTCTTTAAAAGAAGAAAAAATGAAGCCTAACATTAATGCATAGAATAGAGTCTTAAATACTATATTAACTATCAAAAGTACTGTATTTGCAACTCCCCCCACAACCTGTTGATTTGCAAGTGAAAAATTTGCTACTATATAAACCGCTTCAAAAACTAAAAAGGTTATATCAAACGCCAAAAACCTTGACAAAAGAGACCAAAAGTTGCTGTCTGACAGTTTTTTGGCTATCTTAAAATGGTTTTTTTCATAAGTAACTGCGGAAGGGTACCAAAAGCAGATATACTGTCTGAAAAACGCAAAGCTGAAGAACAGTACAACAGCAGTTACCAGCATAAGCAAAAATCCTGCAAATAAGTTAATATTACCGTTTAAAGAGTTATCCATAACAATAGCTGAGGGGATAGACGCTATAAACAGATAAATAACTAAAAGTATAGTACAACATATTGTCCAAAGGTTTACAGCTATCAACCTTAAAAAATATTTCTTGATGCCCACAATAAAATCTTTGAAAGTACTCCTGTTCTTGCCCTCCACAGCATTGTGAAGAACGTTAAAGTAGCCTGAAAACAGCAGTGCAAGTAACAATGAAAATGCTAAAACCAAGAAGGTAAGTCCAATAATTATTTTTACAGCTGTAGTAGGAACAATCACAGCACCTACAATAAATTGAATAACATTTATAAAATCATCGAAAAAACTGCCCCCTGATTTAAACATACTAAATCCATAAACTATAGTCATAAACAAGTATTCAATTAAGCTTACAATCCCTCCAATAAAAAAGGTTAGTAGAAAAATGGAGGGTTTCTTTTTCAAAAGTTCAACTGCATTCCCTAATGCTCTCATATTAATCCTTCTTTCAACCAATACTTTATAATAGCTTCTGCAAATATCACATATTTCTTATTTTGCTATTAATTTTTTATTTATAAAAGATAATATCACATTTTACTTTTAATTTATAAATAGATAATATCACATTTTACTTTTAATTCAAATCTTTCATACTAAGAGATATTCTTTTTCTGGCTGCATCTACTTCTATTATTTTTACCTTTACAATATCTCCAACTGAAACAACCTCCATGGGATTCTTAACAAATCTATCACGGAGCTGAGAGATGTGAACAAGCCCATCCTGATGCACCCCAATATCAACAAAAGCCCCGAAGTCCGCAACATTTCTAACTGTTCCGGTAAGTATCATCCCTGCACGTAGGTCCTCTATATTCAATATATCGGTATGCAAAATTGGTTGAGGAAGCTCATCTCTAGGATCGCGACCCGGCTTTTGTAACTCATTGAGAATATCCTTTAGGGTAGGTAAACCGATGGACAGTTTCTCAGCAACGGTGTTCACCCCTTGTTGCTCAACCTTGGCCTTTAGCAAAGTAAGATTCCTATTCTCAACATCCTTAACTGAGTATCCCATCAAATTTAGCAAATGCTCTGTAGCCTTATATGATTCAGGATGCACGGAGGTATTATCCAAAATATTTTTGCCATCGGGAATTCTCATAAATCCAGCGCACTGCTCGAATGTCTTATTTCCAAGCTTTGACACCTTAATAAGTTCTGAGCGGCTTTTAAACTTTCCATTCTTCTCCCTATAATCCACAATATTCTTGGCTATTGTGCCGGACACTCCCGAAATATATGAAAGTAAAGAAGCTGAAGCTGTATTTAAGTCCACACCTACGCTATTTACACAATCCTCAACTACTCCAGCTAATGATTCTCCTAATCTCTTTTGATTCATATCATGCTGATACTGTCCAACACCAATTGCTTTTGGGTCAATCTTTACCAATTCCGCTAATGGGTCCTGTAGTCTTCTTGCTATAGAAACTGCACTTCTGAGAGCTACATCAAAATCAGGAAACTCTTCTGCTCCTAGCTTTGATGCGGAATACACTGACGCCCCTGCCTCACTAACCACCATATAGTATACCTTTCGGTCAACTTCCTTTAACAAATCGGCAACAAATATCTCAGATTCTTTAGACGCTGTACCATTGCCGATAGAAATAATGTCTACCTTGTACTTATTAATCATCTGCTTAATCTTATTCTTTGCTTCTTCTACCTTGTTTTGAGGTGGGGTGGGATAAATTACGGTAGTTTCTAATACCTTTCCCGTGTCATCTACTACTGCAATCTTACATCCTGTTCTATAAGCAGGGTCTAGTCCTAACACCACTCTGTCCTTAACAGGAGGTTGCATAAGTAGATTTCTAAGGTTCTCAGAGAAAACCTTTATTGCCTGTTCCTCTGCTCCTTCGGTGAGAAAATTCCTAATATCTCTCTCAAGAGAAGGGAAAATCAGTCGGTCATATGAGTCTTCTATTGCCCTTTCAATATAACTTGTAGCATCTGAACCTGTATTCTTTAAAATTTTACCTTTTAGATAATTTAAACAATAATTGGTATCAACATCTATTTTTACCTGTAGGTATTCTTCCTTTTCACCTCTGTTTAATGCCAGAACTCTATGCTTTGCTATTTTGGATACAGCCTCTTTAAACTCATAGTACATCCTATAAACAGAGTCCTCTTCCTTTTTTGCAGTAGAAATAATGATACCATTTCTATAGATAATATCTCTCAAGGTCTTTCTATATTCAGCATTATCAGAGATTTCCTCAGCAACAATGTCCAACGCACCCGCCAATGCCTCTTCGATGGTATTTACACCTTTTTCTGCATCAATATACTGTAGTGCTGCTTCGGTAACAGGGGTCTTTGAAGGAAGCTGAGCCATTAATATAGCAGCAAGAGGCTCTAAGCCCTTTTCCTTGGCAATAGTGGCCCTGGTTTTTCTTTTGACCTTGTATGGTCTATATAAATCCTCAATCTCTTGCAATGATACTGCTTTATCGAGGCTTTTAGTAAGCTCATCGGTAAGTTTTCCCTGGGCATCAATAAGTCTCTTTACATCATCTCTTCTTTGCTCTAAATTCCTCAGATATGTCAACCTATCAAACAATTCTCTGAGTACCTGGTCATTGAGTTCTCCCGTTACTTCCTTACGATATCGTGCGATAAATGGTATGGTATTGCCATCGTCTATTAACTTTACAGTGTTTTCAACTTGAAAAGGCTTAAGATTAAACTCTGAAATTAGTTGCTTAATAATATCCATTGTTCTTCCTCTTTCCATTTACATAATATTATATCTGTACATATTGTTATCACCGTATCATCGGTACATATTTTTTATTTTAATATTTAACTAAACTAAAAGGTGCTTGCTAAGCAAATTGAACAAGTTCAACATTATCATACAAGTGCCATACCCTGTCAACATCTATGTGCCCAATTTGGCCAAACTCCGCATTAGAAGCTCCACATGCACACCCTAGCTTAAGACCTTCAGCTACTGCTTTCCCCTGTATCAGGCTATAGCATATTCCTGCTACCATTGAATCTCCCGACCCAATAGAATTAACAGTGGTAATATCCATTGTCTTTGCCTTATAGGCCCCCTTGTCAGTAACTAGCATTGCTCCATCACGTCCCAAAGAAATACAAACTGCACCTACACCTTTTTTAACAATTCCTTTTGCAGCTGTGTAAATGTCCTCATCCGACTTTATATTTTTGCCACAATAATTTGAAAGTTCCCTAATATTGGGCTTTATAATAAAAGGACCTGCTTCTATTCCTGCAGATAATATATCTCCACTACTGTCAAGAATAGTAATAACCCCATTTTGTTTTGCTATCCTTATTAACCTTGCATAGGTAAAGTGGTCTAGTCCTTTTGGCAAACCACCTGAGCACACCAAATACTTCTGACTTTTAATCTGCTCACTAAACAGCTCTAAAAAAGCATCCCAGCTTTGTCTACTAATAACGGGACCTGCTTCTAGTATCTCAGTTTCTGTATTGTTTACAAGGTCAATAATGTTGTTATTAATCCTGGATTGTCCTTCAACGGTTATAAAATTAGTAGTGCAGCCAAGTTTACACACACTTGAATGCAACCATTCTCCATTACTTCCGGCTTTAAATCCCAGTACATTTGCACTTACCCCCAACTGACTTAGTACCCTCGCAACATTTATCCCTTTGCCGCCTGCAGAGATTTGGTAATCCCCCACCCTATATAGGTTTCCTGCAGAAAAGTCATTTATAAAATATATTTTATCAATTGCGGGACTTAGTGATAATACCGTTATCATATGTAACCTCGTAAATGAAAATTTAACTGATATAAGAGCAATTATTGATATTATAGCATATAATCTGTTAAGTACTGAATAAAAAAAGATATCGTATGTCTATGAGTGTCTTTCTCTGAGTCAAAAAGCTGGCCAGCAGTAAATAGGTTCCTTTTTCTATAACTGCCAACCAGCTTTCTTTTAAGCCCGGTAATAAATGATGGATTTTTATTTTTTTAGTTCCTTGATATCCAACTTATTTTTTTCCTGCTTACCAAGCTTACCATTATTCTCACCAAGTTGATCATTAGCTACTGAAAGCTTGCTGTTATCATTGACCATTTTTCCCTTACCCATAATACAATCAGTCCTTTCAATCTATGATATTAGTATTATAAACGTTGTTTTCCTTTCTTAAACTGTATAATAAAACTATAGTTGAAAAGCCCCATTATTAATTCTTTTGAAGCCTTGCCTACTCAACTCATTAGATAATTCTATCAAAGCATTATCCTTCATCTTTGCTTCTAACATAACATCAATATCCCTTTGCTGGCGTTTAGCTATTTCCATAAACATGCGAAATTCATCCACATTAATGTAATCAGCATGACTTCTAAAATCCTTATCACTTTTGGGACTGGAAAAGTGGATTTTGGGTGGATAATCTTCACCAATCCATGTATCATAAATGCGAGGCAGCATCTGCTCAATATTTTCACCGTTGTTAATGCAGTTATGGTGATGTACATCAAGCACCATCGGTATTTTGAGTTCTTCACATATATTTAGGACATCATTTGCAGAATATGATTTATCATCGTTCTCAAGCATTATTCGCCTTCTAATCCTGTCGGGAAGCTTAGTAAAATTTTCTTTAAACCTATCTATAGATTTCGTTTTGTTCGCGTATACCCCACCAACATGTATAACAAGTTTATATTTTGAGTGGTACAAACCCATTGCCTCAAAAAGCTTAATGTGATAATCCAAGTCTTTTATTGAATCTTCGAGTACCTTTTCATCTTTTGGATTTAGCAGAGTAAAATGATCGGGGTGAGCACTAACCCGAAAATCATTTTTCATTATGAAATCCCCAATTTCTAAAAATTGCTCCTTAAAATCCTGTTGGTAATCCCAATTGGATAGCTCATCATGGGTTGCCAAAGGGATTAATTTGGAGGTTAATCTATAGACATCTATATTTAACGCTTTATTGTACTTGAGAATTCTCAATGTATTGTTGAGATTTGATTTTGCGACTCTCGATAGGCGCATTTTTTTTGCCTCTTCTGATTCAAGCTTTTTATATAGGGTATAGGTTACAGTTCCTGATGGGGTGCAATCCTTCAGGTTAAGAGTCATTGCAACATATCCAAGTCTTAATATCATCTCTATATTCCTTTACATTTTATATATATTTGTAGAATAATAACATTAATAAATATTTTGCCGCCTATTTTTTTTATTATGTGGTAAAATATTAAACAGCAAAGGAGATTCAACTGTGAAAACTATTATTGCTAAATATAGAGATTTTTTTGTCCAACTATTTAAATATGGCATTGTGGGAGTTATAAATACTATAATCACCGCTATTGTTATATTCTTATTAATGAATACCATGGGTGCCCCATATACTATTTCCAATATTATCGGTTATATTGCCGGAGTCATAAATGGATTCTTCCTAAACTTTAAATGGACCTTCAAAACCAGTACTTTACCTGCTTATAGGCAATTTATTAGATTTATTACAGTCTTTTTAATATGTTTTTTGATTCAATTTATACTAGTAATAGTAATGGTTGAATATCTTAGTATTAATGAAAATATAGCCCAGCTGGTAGGTATGGTTATATATTCATTTATTGGCTTTCTACTAAACAAGTATTTTACTTTCAAAGCAAGTTAATATCTTTCCTGCTGAGGAGTTTTTCACTTTCTAAACGCATAATTAAAATACCTAGATATGCAAATAATAAAGTAAACATATCTAGGAGGCTTTATTATGCAGGAAAAAATAGTTGTACTTTTTACTAACTTGTGTGATGCAAAAGCAGCTCGTGAAAAACTAAATGATAAAGGATTTACACTAATAAGTATTAATGCTACTCAGTTTGGTCTATCCAGGTCTTTTCATAACAGGCACAGATACAAATCCTTTCCGGGAGCGATTTTATCTACTGTTATTAAAATTGAAGCTTATATAGAAATATGCGACAAGTCAGTAGCAGAAGAAATCATAGAGAAGAGCTTTGGTGTAATTGATTATCTTTTTTTGCAGGATTATACAAAAGCGTATTGAATAATATAATATATTATCTTCTTGAATATATCATCTACTTGTATTGCAAAATTATTACCATTACGGGGTGATTTAATGAAAGCAATAATTATGGCTGGTGGTGAGGGGTCAAGATTACGCCCATTAACTTGTGATCTGCCAAAGCCCATGGTTCCTATAATAAATAAGCCTGTTATTGAACATACAATTGGCTTGCTCAAGCAATATGGAATTACCGAAATAGGAATAACTCTCATGTTCCATCCACAGATAATAAAAGACTATCTTGGCAATGGCAAAAGTCTTGGGGTCGATATTACGTATTTCGTTGAAGAGTCCCCCCTAGGAACTGCTGGAGGACTCAAAGCTGCAAAGGACTTTTTGGATGAAACCTTTATTGTAATTAGCGGAGATTCTCTAACCAATCTTAACATAAAAAAAGCACTTGACTTCCACATCGAGAAACAGTCCTTAGCAACAATTGTATTAACTAAGGTAGCTATGCCACTAGAATACGGTATGGTTTTGACAGGTCCAAATGGTAATATTACCGGATTTCTTGAAAAACCCAGCTGGGGTGAAGTGTTTAGTGATACTATCAATACCGGTACTTATATCTTGGAACCCACCATTCTTGACTATATTTCTTCAGGTCGAAGAACCGACTTTAGTATGGATATATTCCCTTCTCTTCTAAAAGATAATATGCCTTTATACGGATACATCCTAAATGAATATTGGTGCGATATAGGCGATATACATTCCTATATCAAATCACAAAACGATGTGCTGGATGGCTTGGTTGGTACTTTATTTGATGGCACACAGATTAGTGATAATGTATGGGTAGGCCCAGGTACCATTATTGATTCAACAGCTCAGGTTAATGGCCCCTGCATCATAGGTAGCAACTGTAAGATTGGAAAAGGTACCGTTATTGATAAGTATTGCATTATTGGTAATAATGTCACTGTTGAGGATAATGTATCAGTGAAGCGTAGTATTATTTGGAATAATAGTTATATTGAGCATGGCAGTGAACTAAGAGGTGCAGTACTATGTAACCGGGTTAATCTAAAGTACTATGTATCGGTATTTGAAAATGCAGTTATAGGCGAAGGATGTAAAATTAACGAACGCTGTATAATTAAGCCCAATGTCAAGATTTGGCCTGAAAAAACAATAGAACCTTTGGCCATCGTAGATAGAAATATGATTTGGGGTTCAAAGCATGCACACAAGATTTTTGGGCAAAATGGTATATCAGGTATTATAAATGTCGATATATCACCTGAATTTGCCACAAGATTAGGTGCTGCATATGGGAGTCAGTTCAAGTTAGGAAGTAGAGTTGTTGTTAGTTCCACCAACTCCAACAGTGCAAGAATGTTTAAGCATGCTTTTATATCAGGTATACTTTCTGTTGGTGTGGAAGTTTACAATATGAGCAGTTTGCTTACTCCTATATCTAGAAATGCCATTGATTTTCTTGCTGTTGAAGGCGGTATACATATCAAAAACGATGCTGATAATCCAAATATTTTGCGTGTAAGCTTTATGAATAAGCATGGTTGCGTTATAAACCATGTTGAAGAACGCAAAATAGAAAACTCATTTTTCAAGGAAGATTTTAAAAGATGCTCTGCTCAACAGATAAGCAGGCTAAATAATATAACTGATTTTAGTGATTACTATATGCGTTCAGTTATAAATGCTGTTAATATATCCTGTATTAAGGAACGTCGCCCAATAATATGCATATTCTCGCCATCGGAATTCGTTATCTCCATCATTGAACCAATGCTCGTTCAAATAGGCTGTGAAGTAAAATGCTATAATTCACCCTCTTGCACAGAAAAGACATTTATAAATGAACAGATTTTAAGCACACAGGCTGAGTTTGGTGCTATAATAGACAAGAATGCAGAAAGTCTGATACTGGTAAACACTGACGGAACAGAAATAAAAGAGGATTTATTTCAAGCCTTTATTTCGCTTATTGTATTTAAAAGCCTTAATAATTCATATTTTTACCTTCCGATAACGGGTTCAGACGTAATTGAAAGGCTTGCTAAAAAATACAATTGCCGCACAAAACGTACCAAGAACTACCCCAACGCTGTTATTGAGGAAATTCTTTCAAATACAATGTTTAACAAAAAAGAAGGCCAGCTTCTTATTGATTTGGGGTTCGATGCTTTTGCGGGATTGGTTAAAATAATAGAATTTATTTGCTGCAACAACACAACAGTTGATGAATTACTTAGTGAAATCCCTCCTTTTTATATGAGTAAAAAATGTATTTTTTGCCCATGGGAATTAAAAGGCAAGGTAATGAGAAACATTATTAGCGAACATACTGAGAAAAAGATAGAGTTAATTGATGGAATCAAGCTTTATTTAGAGAATGGCTGGGTACTTATTTTACCTGATGCAGATATACCCGCTTTTAGGATTATTGCTGAGAGTGCTTCGTCAGAGGAGGCAGAAACAATTGCCGACAGGTATTATTCTATAGTAGAATCCATAATTCTTACCAACTGAAAGGAAAATATTAATTTATATATGAGAAACGTGATTGCACTAAACAGACATAACGGCAAAAAAATAGACAGAGTAATAAGAGAATTTTTCCCTAATGTCAGTTCAGGTATGCTATATAAAGCCTTGAGAAAAAAAGATGTTAAAGTCAATGGAAATAGAGTAAAAGAAGATTATATAGTTAGTACTGGAGATTCAATCGATATATATATTATAGACGAGCTTTTACTTGGTAGAGAGGAGGACGGCTTTTCAATAATTTATGATGATGAAAACCTTATCATTGCAAACAAAGCCGCAGGTCTCCCTGTCCATCCTGACAGAAACCAAAAAGAGGCGACACTTATAGACAAACTTCAAAAAAAGTTCGGACCCGATGTAGCGCTTTGTCATAGGTTGGACCGAAATACCAGCGGCTTAATTATAGCTGCCAAAAATCAGCCCTCATTGGATATACTTCTTCAAAAGATTAAAGACAAGGAAATTGAAAAATATTATCAGTGTATTGTTTTGGGGCAAATGGAAAAAAATCAGGAAGAGCTTATAGCATATCACGATAAAAATGAGCAAATTAGCAGAGTTTTTATTTCGGATGTTAAAACCTTAGGTTCTCAAAAAATCATAACACGGTATAAAGTTATTGATACCTTTCAAGACACAAGTCTTCTGGAGGTAGAGCTTATTACCGGGAAAACACATCAAATTAGAGCCCACTTAGCTCATGTAGGGCATCCTATAATAGGAGATGGCAAATACGGTACCAACATAATAAATAAGCAGTATTCTGCCAAATGCCAACTTCTTTGTGCATACAAACTAGTATTTAATTTTTCAACAACAGCTCACCATTTAAATTATCTCAATAATAAAAGCTTTGAAATTAAAGCACCCTTTGATATAAGGTCAATAAAAAAAGGCTGAGTATAATCAGCCTTTTTTTATAAACATTACTACGAAAATTTTGCCGTATGTGTTGCTATTAACTATACCAATTCCAGTATGGGTAAACTTTCCGTTAAAGAGATTGTTGCTGCTTTCATCCATCCACGCTTTCAGAGCACCGCTTAATTCAGTGTTTCCTGCTATATTCTCCCCTGCCATTGTAAATTTCACGCCCTCTTTCTTCATCATATCAAACGGAGAGCCGTAATAAGGGGAATCGTGTTTAAAGTAGTTATTTCTATCCATGTCAATAGCTTTTAGCCTTGCTACATTGACTAAGTCTGCATCAAATTTGAGAGCAGCTAGTCCCTTCTTTGTTCTTTCACTATTTATCATATCTAGAAGGCTTTGCTCATCGGGCAAAATTCCGTCTACTGGTTTTTCAACCTCTTGCTTTATAGTACTCGCTTGCGTTTTTATAGTTGCAGTGTTTTTAGAATTATCGCTGTTTGCCTTATTTGAAGCAGAGCTGTTTTGCGTATTCTTTGAGTCTGATTTAGTATTTTTTTGATCAGCAGGCTTAGCACTTACATTCTGCACTTGGCTTTGAACAGCCTTAACATAATCCTTGCTAATCGCTCCTACTCTGCCATTTTTTCCATAATACACCGCATACCAGTCACCTAGCTTTCCCATTACTGTGACGGTTTCTCCCTTTTGTAGCTTACAAATAATATCAAAGGTAGTTGCCGGGCCAGTTCTGAAATTTACATTGCTAGCACTAATAACAGCCTGATTAAAACTAACTGCCTGATAAGCCAATGAGCACTCTACAGCTGAGGCTTGAGGTATTAGTACCAAGCATAAACTCAATATAATTGTTGTTGTAATAGTTCTTGATATATTCTTCTTCATGTAACCCCTCCTGTTATATTCATATTATTTCCATTTCCGGAATAAATATAACAATTTATAGTATGTCTATTTTAATGTTAGGTTACCTTGCATATAATCAAGATAGTGTTATATAATAAATCAATGTAACAAAGGATGTAGCATGAGAAAGTTTGTAAAATACAGCAACATGGCAATGCAATACTTAATAATAGTTTAACCAATAAAAATATTAACATTAATAAAGGGATTTAATATGAAGGTTGGAATAGGCCAAGATAGTCATAGATTTGAAAACCCCAGCACCAATAAACAGTTTATTTTAGGCGGAGTTATGTTCGAAGGAGTAAAGCCTCTCGAAGGTAACAGCGATGCTGATGTAGTACTTCATGCGCTTGCAAATGCAATATCAGGCGTTTCATGTGTTAATATTCTGGGGAAAATTAGTGATGAAATGTGTCTCAAACAAGGCATTACAGATAGCTCAATGTATGTAAAAGAAGCCCTTAAATATTTAGGTGCTCACAAGATAGTTCATGTATCAATCTCAATAGAATGTAGCTATCCGAAGATTTCACCTAAAATACCAGAGATGAGAAATGCAATTGCAAGTTTGCTGGATATACCTGATAATTGTGTAGGTATAACGGCTACCACTGGGGAAGGTTTGACAGCTTTTGGGCAGGGCCTTGGCATACAATCCTTTTGCTGTGTAACAGCAGTATAAATACATGTTGCATATTTACTCATTTACTCTGGATCAGCAGCTTACTTAAGATTTGCAATTTCCTTAAGATTAGAATCATTTGAATGGACCCTAGGATTAGCATAGCTAATAGGATTTAGCCTGATTATTTAGTATAGCCTCCCCGAAAATCATATCTTCTGGGGTGGTTATTTTTATATTGATGTAGCTGCCTTCCACAATTTTGGCCCTAGTACCCATTCTTTCTACAAGCATCAGATCGTCAGTACCAACAAAGCCCTCTTCATCTGCAGCTTGGTGCGCTTCCATTATAGCTGGATAAAAAAAAGCCTGGGGAGTCTGAATACTCCATAGCTTGCTCCTATCAGGAGTGTGACTAACGAAATTGTTTTCATCTGCAACTTTTAATGTATCCTTAACCTTAACACCAACACCGCATGCTCCAGTTTCGAAAACAGCATCAATACATGCTTCTATATGTTTGTTGCCGATAAAAGGCCTTGCACCATCATGAATAAGGACAACATCACATTCATCTGTTTGAATGCTCTTTAGTCCATTAAATACTGAAATCTGCCGTTCTGTTCCACCAGCCACTATTTTTTTAACTTTACATAAATTATATTTATCAATGATGTTTTTCTTGCAGTAAATTATATCTTTTTCATTAATAACAATAATAATACCGTCTACTCTGTCACAGTTTTGAAACGCTATTATTGTTCTAGCTAAGACTGGAATTCCCATCAACTCAATATATTGCTTATTGATACTAGATTTCATTCTAGAGCCTGAACCAGCTGCTGTAATTATCGCATATACTCGAAAAGCCGAGTTTTTTTCAGGTAAGATATTAACCAATCCCTTCTACTTATTCAATTTAGCAAATACAAGTCTACCTGATGAGGTTTGCAAAACACTAGTTACCTGCACAGGAATTTGCTCCCCAACGTACTTTCTACCACCTTCTACCACCACCATAGTGCCATCATCTAGAAATGCAACGCCCTGGCCATTCTCTTTTCCCTCTTTTACAATCAGGACATCCATTTCCTCACCTGGGAGTGCTATAGGCTTTACAGCATTTGCTAAATCATTTATGTTTAGAACCCTTATACCTTTTAGTGCACAAACCTTACTTAAATTATAGTCTGTTGTTATAAGGTTACCCTTTAGTTTTTGGGCAGTACGCATCAGCTTTTCATCAACCTCTAATGCTTCAGGTATGTCATATTCTTCTATTCGAACATTTACCTTACCCTCTTTTTGTAAAAGATTTAATATGTCTAGTCCTCTTCTGCCTCTCGCTCTTCTCAACGCATCCTGTGAATCAGAAATATGTCTTAATTCTTCTAATACAAAAGAAGGAACGACAAACTCTCCATCAATAAATCCAGCACTGCTAACATCTAGTATTCTTCCGTCAATAATTGTACTAGTATCAAGTATTTTATAGTTTGCTACCTGCAAGGCTCTAGAATGGCCCGTTTTTGAATCCTTGATTACTTCAAATATATTTTCGTTCCTCTTTCGAAGTGCAAGCGCTACACCTAGCGTACCAAACAAGAAGTTCAGCATAACCGATATTGGCAATCCTATTACCTCAATCTTAATAATAGGGATACTTATAAGATTTGCAACAATAAGTCCAATTATAAGGCCTACAGCACACATTAATAATTCTGCCAAAGTAATGGTAGTAAGCATTTTTTCCAAGTCATCAATAAATGAACCAACGTATTCTATAATCTTACTTGCAATAAAATAGAAAAAAGCACAAAAAACCAACGAACACAAGATATATAATGCATTCCTGGCATTTTCATTAAGATCAATATTATTTTCAATAAATATAGTACGCAAAATTGTAAAGCCCGTAATTGCTCCAAGAAATGAAAAAGAAACTGTTAATATTCTATTTAGCACTTTAAATCTCCTTCAAAAGGTAATAAGCAACTCAGTCATTAAAGGTTTTCAACTATTTTTGTCTCTACCTCGTGCTGATTTAATCCTTTTGCAAGAACCAACTCGCTAATCAATATCTGTTTTGCACTAGCAAGCATTTTTCTTTCACCTGTTGAGAGTCCTCTATCACGATCACGCTGCATAAGTGAACGTACTACTTCTGCAACCTCAAAAATGTTGCCACTTTTAATTTTGACCATGTTTTCTCTATATCGTTTATTCCAGTTTGTAGAGCATTCACTACAGTCGCAACTCAATATAGCAAATACCTTGTCTGCATCTGAAATACTAATAACATCCCTAACACCAATTTCATCAACATTGTCTGTAGGAATCATTACTTTCAGATCTCCAATAGGGATGCTCATCACATAATAACTGCATCGCCTACCAAGTATTTCCCTTTCTTCAATCGACTCTATCACGCCTGCACCATGCATAGGATATACAATCTTGTCCCCTACGTTATACATAAGCAACCCCCACAAAAAATAACGCGAATGTCTTTATCATATGTATATCCAAAAAGCAGTAAAACGCACTAATCAGAAGAGTGCGTTCATTGTGATTTTCGGTATTATCTCTAAAATTTAGTATACTACAAAGGACTTGCCTTGTCAAAACATGATGGCAATTAAAGTTAAATTTTTATATCTCTTAAAAAATATGTGTTTTTGTTTGACAGCATATAGCAGTACACGTATAATAATAATAGCATGAAACAAAGCATTTAGGCTTATCCTTGAAGAAAGGACAATAAACATGAAAGACATTCTAATTGACGATTTTCAATACACTGCTCAGGAGTTGTTAGTTCGGAATAGAAGTATCCTAGACCTAATTACCAAATACCAAGATTCTAACTCCAGAGTTAACAGAGCTATTATCAAGTCAGTCACCCAGTGCGGCTGTGTAAAGATTACTGCAAAAAAGCAAGACATACCTGATGATGCCAGTTTTGACCAAGTGAAGGATGTTGTTCAAAATCACCTTGAAGGAGCTCTTTGTGACAGTTGTCGTGACGCTATCGAAAGAGATATGGGACGCAATATGTTCTACCTTGCATCCTTATGTAATGCTCTTGACTTAAACCTTTATGATATTGTTCTAAAGGAAAACGATAGAATTCAAATGCTTGGGAAGTATAACCTTAGATAATAAGTATATGAGACAAAAACAGCCGCTATTATAGCGGCTTATTTTATATCCAACAATATTTCAATGGTATTAGAAAAACCCTCTCTTATCCATCAGTGTCTGCTCTCTAATCCTTCTAAGTCCGTCGTTTATTGATTTTGCACGGATTTCCCCTATACCCTCAACATTATCAAGCTCTTCTATGCTTGCGTGACATATATTTTGAAGGGTGGAGAACTGTGCCACAATGTTTCTCATTACACTAATTGGAAGCCTGGGGATTCTAGACATTATTCTGTAGCCCCTTGGAAATACGTCAACATCGAGTGCCCCTGTTCCTGATGCATACCCTAATATTTTCATAATGTTGTTTAAATCCATTAATTCTTCATTGGAAAGACTTCTGACATTCCTAATTAGGTCTTGAACTGTAGTCCCATCTTTCTTGACAACATAGTCTTCAATTACTAGCTTTGCATTGTCTTCAACATTTAGCAATAACTCTTCCAATTGCATACTGATGAGTCTTCCTTCATTCCCTAGCTCGCAGATATATCTATCAATCTCATCAACAATGCGCATCACCATTTCTGTCCTTTGAATTACAAAGCATATATCACTTGTAGTCACCATGTCTTCAAATTCCAAGACGTTGAGCTTATTTATTGAATTATCTAAAACCTTCTTGTACTTTTCAAGAGTCTGCAATGCTTGATTGGCTCTGTTTAGAATATTTGAGGTATCTTTTAGTATATATTTTCTGTTATCCTTGTAAAGAGTGATAACATTTCTTCTTTGGGAAATGCACAAAACTATCTCTCCTGTCTGCTTTGCGAATCTTTCTGCAGTCTTATGCCTTGTGCCTGTTTCACAGGTTTCTATTGTGGAATCGGGAATTAATAGTGCATTAGCATAGAGTATAGTTTTTAAATCCTTACTTATTATGATTGCACCATCCATTTTTGCTAACTCATACAGATGTGAGGGTGTATATGGCTTGTTAATATTAAATCCTCCATCCACTATTTTAATCACTTCAGGTGAATCTCCAATAACGATTAGTGCCCCCGTCCTTGCCTTTAGAATGTTTTCCAATCCTTCCCGCAAGCTTGTTCCAGGTGCCATTAATCGCAACACATCCAAAAAATATCCGTCTTTTTGCCTTTCAAGTCTCATCTCCTAAAAACTACCTCCGAGTATTCCCAATATTAGCATATCAATTATTTTACAATAAAATTAGATTTATTAATATACTAAATATGTTATTTTTTAAAGACATCATTTATTACTTGATGTAGTAATTTGAATTGGCATATTGTCAAGCCGCCTATATCAGCACCTTTAGGTAGAGCGTTTTGGGCAACATATACCTTTTCAAAGCCCCTTCTCTCCAACTCCCTAAGTCTTTGCTCCAACGCGGGAACCTTTTTGAGCTCTCCTGTAAGTCCTACATCGGCAATAAATGCTATATTTCCTGCAATACTAAAATTGTTTACAGATGATACAATACACATAATAACAGCCAAATTTACCGCAGGCTCTTTAAACTTAAGTCCTCCAGAGGTCTTGAGTACTACATCCTTATCATAAAGAGATATTTTACCTCTCTGCTCCAATATAGAAATCAGTGTATTAAGCTGCTCACGCCTTAGACACTCTCCAATTCTTGATGGAAAAGGTGTAAATGTCTTTGATACTAAGCTCTCAACCTCAACAATGATTGGGCGTGAGCCATCCTTTACCACAGTTAATGCACATCCCGAAACAGCTTCATTTTGATTTCGTATTGTCATAAAAAACTCTGAAGGATTATCAATGGATACAAGCCCACGTTCTGTCATCTCAAAATATCCACGTTCCCAGGTGCTGCCAAATCTATTCTTAGATACAGATAGTCCCCTGAGTTGTTCCTCATTCTCTCCATCCAGTATAAGTACTGCATCTACCAAGTGCTCCAATGACCTTAATCCAGCAATTTCTTCACTCTTATTCATTTGTCCCACAATAAAAACGGCCCTTGGTCTTTGTGGATTTTTAGCCACCTTGAGCAACTCACTTGCGCATTCCATGGTCTGTGTAGGGGAGCCAGCTCTTGACGTAGCAAAGTTCTCCAGCATAAATGTCTGAATACTGTCTACTATTACTAGTTCGGGGTCAATTTCATCCACTGCAGACAGCACACTATCTAGACTATTGTCTGAAAAAACCCATACATTGGGGCTTATGGACTCAAACAATCTATCCGCCCTATTTTTAATCTGAGTTTCGCTTTCTTCACCTGAGGCATACAATACCTTCATGCCACTCTGTGCAATATCTTGTGCAACCTGTAGTAGAAGAGTTGATTTACCTGCGCCCGGTTTGGCAGTTATTATTGTAATAGAGTCCCGAACAATTCCTCCGCCCATTACTCTGTTAAATTCATTTATTCCTGTAACTATCCTGTCACTATTCCCGGCCTTAATCTCATTTAGCCTTGATATGGGTTTAACAGGTCTCTTTACAGACGTCTTTGCTTTTTTGGTCTCAACAACTACTTCAGAAAAGGTATTCCAGCTGTCACACTCGGTACATTTTCCGTTCCATTTTGAGGTTTCATACCCACAGTTGCTGCACTTATAAATTATCTTAGTCTTGATATGCCTCACCCCTTATAAAAATAAATTTTGTAACAAATCCTTTTAAAATAAAGTTAGTAACAAATCCTTTAAAATAAGTTTCTAACAACTCTTTTTAATAACAAATTTACTAAAGACCTATTTATGTTAAATAATACCTTCCTTAACTAACTTGGAGTATACGTGTACATACATTGCATGTGACCACGTCAAAGGTATTATCCAGTCAGGCTTTCCAGTGTACTTATTAATCTGCTCAGGCAGCATACCCATTTCTGTCTTACCTGCGGCCGACCAATTAAGATATTTTTTTGCTTTATCATAATCTCTGTTTTTTGCATGATAAAGAGCTAGCCATAAAGTGGTTAAAATCCAGGGATTTCCTCCCATGTAGTCATCATTTTCGTATCTCTTAATGCCTCCCACATCATTGCAGGTAAGTACTTTCTCGATAAGTTCTACAGTACTCTTCATTTTTGGGTCCTCTGAGGAATATACATCAAAAGGTACTGAGATACCAACCAAGCTTACATCTACCTTCCAATCCTCTTTTGTAACATCCTTTGTATACCCTTTTGTATTCACCGTAATTATCTCGGTGTCATTGGAACTCTCGGGACCAAAACCATTGAGCTTAACCTTGACACTTCGGATAAACCGCTTATACTCTTCTTTCCAAAATCTAGCTTCTATGGCCTTCTTTAGTTTGTCTGCGGCAGTATTCCATCCCTCAATTATTTCAGTTGGCTTATTGAGAATCTCTGCTATCTTGGCTCCCGCTACTATCCCTGCATGTACTGCAGCACTAGAATATGCATGTTCCCCCAGTCTTTCCTCCCATAGATCAAAACTAGGTTTTGGCAGGCCGGTTTCAGAATCAATGAAGCTTAACAAGAAGTTTACTGCTGCTTCAACACTATCCCAAACATATGATAAAAATTCCCGCCTTCTGGTTGTATAGTAATGTGACAGCATTCCCCAGATAATACTTCCTGTTTCATCAATCTGAAGTCCCCAGCATGGGGCAAGATTCCCATCCATATGATAACGTTGCTGCCAGCTTCCATCCTCATCCTGTGTATTCACAGCCCATTTATAAAAATTGTCTACACAGCAAGACATTCCGCATATATCCAAAGCCGTTGTGATAAAAGCTGCATCCCTTCCCCAACAATACGCATACCTTCCTGACTTTCTAAAATATTCATCCACTTCAGGAGCCGCCATCAATCCCCCGGTCCTTTTGTTGTACATAAGCTTGAATACTAAAATAGACCGCTTATACAGGCTAAACAGTTCATTATTGTTACTTTTTATGGGTGCAGCATCAGCTATACAGTTTCTCCAGTATTCTTCTGTTTCAGAATAAATAACTTTTGCACCTTTTGATTTTACTTTTTTAATTAAATACTTACAGTTCTTGAGACTATCTCCAAAAGAAATATATACATTAAAGTGCTTGGTCTCATTGGGTGAAAAAGTCCCTAAGTCCCAAGAAACCGCAGCATCCTTAGACATTGAAATGTCATCCGCGCCGTATAAAAATGTGTTTACTGCAGCTTCATATGAGCAATTACCGAGTTGATACTGCATAGCAGGATGGTCCGAAAAAATACCTACATAATTATCATTGCTGTAGTGAATGAGTGCTTCATTTCTGAAATCAAACAAAGAACAAGTCATTTCAGGGTGATTACTGCTTGCAGCCGAAAAGGAAACAAATCCAAGTTCCTTGCTGTCATTAGCAATATTTTTTATTTGAAAGTGTCTAACTAGTACGTCCATATTTGGGTGAACAAGATCGTATACGTCTACAGTAAACTCATGCTGTCTATTTTTTATGGTAGTCTTAATTATATTGGTATCCTCAATATATTTTTGATTAAATTCACAACTTGCATCATTAAGCCATACTGTACTGTTGGAAACGTATTTTGTGAATATACCGCATAACATCTTATCAAACTGCTGTTTTTTATCTATATCTGGCCAATACAATCTAAGTAACTCTGCTCTATCGCTAAAGCATGCTAAAACAGCAGAATTCCCAGTAATTGCATTATTGAAATATGATTTTTGCATAGTTTTCCCCCATCTATTAAATCTGGTGATACCAAATAAGTATTTTATCATACTTATGTCAAAAAATGTTGATGATGTATTTATTCTAGCATATAAATACAATTGAATTAAGTGACAGCAAATACAATTTTGTCTAAAAAAACAAGCAAAATGTTGTATTTATGCAACAAAAAATCAGCAGGAAGGATATATACCCATATAAACAGTTCAATAAAACCGCTTCTTCAATGAGAATATCCGCCCTGCCGACCTTTAGTATAATAAATTATAAAAATGAGATTATTACTGCAATATTATTGTTTTCTTACTACAATCTTATCATCCTCTAGGTCTACAACTATACTATCACCAGCTTTAACCTTGCCTTCTAGCATCTCCTCAGCAAGCCTATCCTCAATCATGCTTTGAATTGCACGTCTTAATGGGCGGGCTCCAAATAATGGATCATAACCCTTCTTAGCGAGATATTCAGTTGCAGCTTCACTTACTACCAGTTTAATGCTATTTGCTTCTAGTCGTTTTATCAGCACTCGCAGCATAAGCTTAACGATTTCTTTGATATCAGCCTCGCTTAATGGGTGGAATACTATGATATCATCAATCCTGTTGAGAAACTCAGGTCGGAATGACTTTTTGAGCTCTCCCATCACATTGCTCTTCATATCTTCATAGTTCTTTGCTGTTTCATCCTTAGCAGCCGAAAAGCCTAAGCGTTTTGGTTCTGTAATAGTTCTAGCACCAACATTTGAGGTCATAATAATTACGGTATTTCTGAAGTCTACCACCCTGCCCTGAGAGTCTGTAAGCCTACCATCTTCAAGTATCTGGAGCAGAATATTGAAAATATCCGGATGCGCCTTCTCTATTTCATCAAAAAGTAGCACTGAATATGGCTTCCTTCTAACTCTTTCAGTGAGCTGCCCCCCTTCATCATACCCTACATAACCTGGAGGTGAGCCTACTAGCTTAGATACACTATGTTTTTCCATAAACTCGGACATATCTACTCTAATAAGTGACTTTTCATCTCCAAAAATAGCTTCTGCCAATGCCTTGCTAAGTTCTGTCTTACCCACACCTGTAGGACCAAGGAAAATAAATGAACCCACTGGACGTTTTGGATCTTTTAGTCCCACACGCCCTCTTCTAATTGCCTTTGAGATCGCCTTTACAGCCTCTTCCTGTCCAATTACACGTTGATGCAGTAAATCCTCCATCTTCAATAGACGTTCCGACTCCTCTTCAGCCAATCTCTTAACGGGTATACCTGTCCAAGTAGATACTATTTCTGCTATTTCTTCAGATGATACCACATGTGTCTGCGTCTGATTTTTTTGCTTCCATTCGTCCTTTATTTTTTCTAATTCTGCCTTCATCTTTTGTTCTTCGTCACGAATATTAGCAGCCTTTTCATATTCCTGGCAACGAATAGCATCTTCTTTTTCCTTACCAAGCTTAAGAACCTTTTCTTCCATATTCTTTATGTCGGGCGGTGCAGTAAAGGTCTTCAAACGGACTCTTGACGCAGCCTCGTCTACTAGGTCTATGGCCTTATCAGGCAAAAATCTATCGGTAATATATCTGTCAGCAAGTTTAACTGCTGCTTCTAGTGCATCATCTGTAATTTTTACACGGTGATGAGCCTCATACTTGTCTCGTACTCCCTTAAGTATCTCAAGTGCTTCATCTGAGGATGGTTCACCAACTGTTATTGGTTGAAATCTTCTTTCAAGCGCAGCATCCTTCTCAATGTGCTTTCTATATTCATTTAGAGTAGTTGCACCGATAACCTGTATCTCTCCTCGGGACAATGATGGTTTAAGTATATTTGATGCGTCAATAGCACCTTCTGCTGCTCCGGCACCAACCATAGTATGCATTTCATCAATAAACAAAATTACATTACCGGCTTTTCTTATCTCCTCCATTGCCTTTTTGAGTCTATCCTCAAATTCCCCTCTATATTTTGCTCCCGCAACCATTGATGATAAGTCAAGAGTTACAACCCTCTTGTCGCGCAAAATCTCAGGGATATTACCTTCTACAATTCTTTGGGCAAGGCCTTCTGCTATGGCTGTTTTACCAACTCCCGGCTCACCTATAAGGCATGGATTATTCTTTGTCCTTCTGCTGAGTATCTGTATAACTCTCTCAATTTCACTATCTCTACCAATGACAGGGTCAAACTTACCCTCCCTTGCCATATCAGTCAAATCTCTGCCAAATTGGTTTAGGGTTGGGGTATTGTTGCTGGTGCTATGTGTCTTTGGAGTACCTGTTGCGCTAGGTGCTTCTTCACTGAGCATCTTTGTAAGCTCATTGAGCAATTTCTGTGGGTCAACTCCTAGATCAATCATTATTCTTACGGCAACACTTTCTCCTTCTTTAACAATGCCAAGCAATAGATGTTCAGTACCAATAAAATTTTGTCCCATGCGACGAGCTTCTCTAAATGCCAACTCTAAAACATTTTTTGTTCTAGGTGTAAAGCCCTGAGGTTGTTGTCCAACTGTATCGCCCCTGCCAATTAACTCATCTATCTGTTTATTGATTTTATCTTCAGTAACGCCCTGAGCTGCCAGTACACGAGCAGCAACCCCAGTACCCTCCTTTACTAAACCATATAATATATGCTCTGTACCAACATAGTTGTGTCCAAGCTCCATTGCACTCTGCTGAGAAAAGGTAATTGCCTTCTCTGCTTTTTCTGTAAATCGTCCATACATATATAAATCCTTCCTTTCGCTCTACTTCAACATTTTTTGTCTGATTAACTCAGCCCTCTTTATATCTCTCTCATCCTTTGACAGCTGTTTACCCATTAATTTCTGGAGCGTGGCAGGTTGGCTAAACACCATTATGTCATTTATATCCACTATATCTACACCATTAATTATTCCCATGCTCACGCCCAATCTAACATCTGAAATAAGTTTGAAGCATTCCTCTGAGTTTATTATTCTAGCATTTTTTAGAATGCCATAAGACCTGAATATTCTATCTTCAAACCTATACACATCCTGCTTGTATAGTTGATGTCTCAATGCTTTTTCCCTATCAATAATCTGTTTGCTGATTTTGTCAATACTAGAAATAATCTCTTCTTCATTTCTACCTAGGGTTATCTGATTAGAAACCTGAAACATGTCTCCTAATGCATCACTGTTCTCTCCATACAGACCTCTGACCGCAACACCAATCTTACCGCAGTTTTCCAATACTGATTTGATATATCCAGTCATAACTAGTGCCGGAAGGTGAAGCATTACCGAAGCCCTGATACCAGTCCCAAGATTTGTGGGGCAGCTAGTCAAATAGCCATATCTTATGTCAAATGCATAATCCGCTTCCTTTTCAATAATTCCATCTATGACATTACACTCATCATAAGCCCTCTCCAGTTGGATACCATTATATAATGTCTGAATTCTAATATGATCTTCTTCATTTATCATTATGGAGATGTTCTGATTTTCATTTATAAACGCTCCACTATTTTTCCTCGTTTCTGCTAAATCGGGACTAATCAGATGTCTCTCTACCAGAGAATACTTTTCTACTTCATGTAATGATGGCATATCCAAATATGCTAACTTTTGTTCAGGAACTTTACTAAATATGTTCTGCATTCTATCAATCAGCTTATGTTGTTGATTCTGACTCATCTTAATAGGGAATGGAATATCATTAAAATTTCTAGCAAGCCTTACTCTGCTGGATACTGCAATATCAAATTCCGGCCCCTTTTCGCTGTAGCTGCTCATAATTCAATCCCCTCCAATCCCCTAATCCTATCTCTGAGCTTAGCTGCATTTTCATACTCTTCTTTTTCAATAGCTACTGCTAGTTGCTTTTTGAGTTTTTCTACTTCTTTTGTGACATCAATATTACTGCTTACTCTTGCAGGTACCTTTCCATGGTGTTCAACATTTCCATGTAACCTGCTAATGACTGGATCAAGCTTTATTTTAAAGGTCTCATAGCAATGAGAGCAACCCAGCCTAGATATTTTCAAAAAATCGTTATAATCCATTCCACACTTTGAACATTTTAGGACAGGCGATGTCTCCTGTTTTTTTAGTTGAGTGCCAAAGAGGCCGTTAATTAAATCATTAAAACCAAACGGCGTTATAAACTCTGTATTACTCATTTCTTTAGCACATTTATCACAAAGGTATATATCCATCTTTATATTATTTTTTATCTGAGTTAAATGAACATTTGCGTTATTCTGCTGACAATTTTGACAAAGCATATAGCTCACACTCCCAATTCATTATATTAAACCAAAAGGCTAATTATCATATTTTTTAGTAGAACTGCCCTGAGTATATCTCTATCAGGCATTTGTATACCACCCAAAACCTTATCACTGACAGCAGCCTTCATTACGAAGCCTTCTCTTTCCGAAATCACATCATAGTCTACAAAATTATTAATAAACACCTCTGCACTTTGCTGTGATATGCTATTCCCCATGGAAGATACTATATGCATTAAATAGTTCCCCGGTCTATTTATGTTTATCCTTCTAATTTTAACGTGTCCCCCACCGCCTCTACGGCTTTCAACATAGTAACCCCTATCAGCTGTAAATCTTGTATCTATTACATAGTTTATCTGAGATGGCACACAGTTGAAATGGTTTGCCAATTCATTTCTCTGAATTTCTATGGTTCCGTCTGTATCAGCTATCATCTGTTTTATAAATGCTTCAATAATATCGCTTAGTCTGGCCATATCATCACCCCATATATTGATTTTGACTTTCTTTGACCTTATCTTTATTATAAAACCCGTGTATCAAAAAATCAATAGCCTGTTAATCTTTAAACCAACAAACCTATTTTGCCAAACCTATTAAAAAATATTCTGAAAATATACTAATAATACGCTGAGAGTATGCGAAGAGTATGCGAAGAGTATGCGAAGAGTATGCGGAGAGTATGCGGAGAGTTTTATGAAAACACATTGAATATATGCTGAAACACTCTCAAAGAATACTGCAAAAAGACAGCAACCAAAAAAAGTTGCTGTCTTTTTAATGACTTTTGTTTTAATTTTATTAATCTTCGACTTCTTCCACCATCTGCTTCTTTGCTTCTTCGATAATCTTGTTTGCTACCATTGCAGGTGCCTCATCATAACGTTCAAAGGTCTGCTTGAAATATCCTCTACCCTGTGTCATGGATCTCAGATCGGTTGCATACTTGAACATCTCAGCTTCAGGAACTTCTGCTTCAACCTGTTGGAGTCCATTTTCCTGAGGGTTCATACCTAAAATACGTCCACGCCTCTTGTTCAAGTCTCCAATAATATCTCCCATGTAGCTGTCTGGAACATATACTTCAACCTTAGAAATAGGTTCTAGCAATACAGGTGCTGCCATAGGAAGTCCCTTTTTGTATGCTAACCTAGCAGCAATCTTAAATGCCATTTCAGATGAATCAACATCATGGTAAGAGCCGTCAACTAGTGTAGCCTTTAAATTAACAACAGGATATCCTGCCAAAACGCCACGTATAATGGCATCCTTTAACCCTTTTTCAACAGCAGGATGATAAGATTTTGGTACTGAACCACCGAAAATCTTTTCTTCAAATGTAAGGTCTTCAGTGTCTCCGTGCTCAAACTCTATCCAAACGTGACCATACTGTCCATGACCACCTGATTGCTTTTTGTGCTTACCTTCAACTTTAATCTTCTTCTTTATAGTTTCTCTGTATGGAATCTTTGGATCAACCAGATTAACTGATACACCAAATTTAGCTTTGAGCTTACTTACAATTACATCTAGGTGCTGCTCTCCTACTCCTGAAATAAGTGTTTGTTTAGTTTCAGCATTGGTTGTAAGCTTAAATGTAGGATCTTCATCCTGGAGCTTGTGTAAACCGGAGCTGATCTTTTCTTCGTCTCCTTTTGCCTTTGGCTCAACAGCCATAGATATTGCAGGCTCTGGGAAAATAATCTTATCGAGAACAACTGCATTTGATTGGTCACATAGAGTATCGTTTGTATTGGTGTTTGAAAGCTTTGCTACACCACCTATATCACCAGCAATAAGCTTATCTGTAGGTATCTGCTTCTTGCCTCTCATAACAAATATCTGGCCAATCTTTTCACTCTTCTCGGTTGTTGAGTTGAAAACACTGCTATCAGATTTCAATGTACCAGAGTAAACTCTGAATAATGATATCTTACCAACAAATGGGTCTGCTATTGTTTTGAAAACTAGTGCAGACATTGGCTTAGTCGCATCCGCTGCAACTTCAACAACTTCATCACTACCAAGTTTGTGAGCCTTGATCTTTGAAGCATCTGGTGATGGGAATAGTTGCACTACCGCTGTCATTAACTCTTGTACTCCAAGGTTTTGCATTGCTGAACCACAGAAAACAGGTGCGATTGAGCATTCAGCGATACCCTTCTTTATACCTGTAAGCAATTCATCCAGTGTAAATTCTTCTCCACTGAAGAATTTTTCCATGAGGTCTTCGTCTGTTTCTGCAATAAGCTCATTTAATGAATTTCTAATCTCTGAAACTTTATCATTTAAACCAGAAGGAATTGGACAGTCAACAGCCTTATCCTTTTGGAATTTTTTCGCAGTCATATTGATTATGTCTACATAACCAACAAACTTTTCAGATTCATATATAGGGATCTGAA
>JAEYTP010000154.1 GCA_023433945.1 Bacillota bacterium
ATTAAGCCTCTGCTTCGTGAAGTTCAGGAAAAGGTAAGCGAGCAAATCAAGCACCTCACAGCGCTTAATATTCAGAGATTGGATGTTGTGGCAAAGAGCTTGGTGATGGACCCTAAGAAGGGGTAGATGTTCTATTAATATGAATTATAATTGAACACAAATTATTAAGTTTTATGGTTTTGTATGGTGAAATTAGTTAGGGGAATCTGTATTGGCTGGTATAGTAATTTTAACAATAGTACCATGGTCTTTTGTACTAGAATAATTTAAACCGTATTCTGGTCCATAATACAGTTTAATTCGCTGATCAATATTTCTAACACCGAAGCCACTATTATGGGAGTTTTCAGAGGAGGGCGACAGAATATTTTTTAGTCTCTCCTCAGACATACCTATTCCATCATCCTCAATATACAAGTGGATTTCGTTTTCAACAAGAGTGCCCTTAATACTAATATTTCCGCTCTTGTTTTCCTTAGACAATATCCCATGTAGGATTGAGTTTTCTACGAGAGGCTGTAATGTGATTTTTATTATTTTGTATTGCATAAGTGAGTCTTCTATTGACAACTCTAATCTGAGTGCATTCTTAAAGCGCATGTTCTGAATCTGGAAATAACATAATACATGAGTTATTTCATCTTTTATAGATACAACTTCATTGCCCTTATTAAGGCTTAGTTTGTAGAATTTTGCAAGAGAATCCACTATGTAATTGATTTCATTGGCAGAGTTCTCCCAAGCATACCAATTAATCATGTCAAGTGTGTTATAAAGAAAATGTGGATTTATCTGCGCTTGTAAGGCTTTCAATTCTGCATTCTTTATTTCCTGACCTGCTATGAACTGATCATTAATTAAATCAGTAATTTTCTTTGTCATGAAATTATATTCCTGCACCAATTGATCAATCTCATCGGAATCTGATTTAGATTCAATAGTTATTAATTTTCCCATACGTATATCTTTCATTTTATCGCTTAATATGGATAGTCTACATGTTATAGATTTAGATAAAAGATATGCGAAAAAGTAGGCTACTGTTCCAATTGCAAAAACAAAGATAATAATTCTATTACGGCTTGTCTTACTTGAATTATGAATTTCGTCTAGAGGTGAAACGGAAACCAGATACCAATCGGTATTACCAATTAGCTTGGCGTACACCATTAATTCCTTATTGTCTAAATTTAACCGTACCCAATGGTTTGGCCCCTCTGCAAGTTTTTTAACTAATTTACTGTCAAGCTTATTTTTATAACCTATTTTTTGACTGGACTCAGCAACTATCGTTCCTAGTGAGTTCTGAATATATGTACTGGAATTTTTTGTAGTAGTAGCATTATTTAATAAATCAACTATACTTGATTTGGAAAAATCAAACCTAATAAAACCGAGTTTGTCCAAATAATTGTTTTTGTTAATAATGACTCTAATTAATGAGAGTACATCGTTATTATGCTCATTATCTAGGTAGGAGGATGGTGCCCAGAGAGTCGCCTTGTTGCTTTGCGATAGTATTTTACACCATTGGGTATCCTCAATATCAGCTGAGCTGAATATATTATTGCCTTCTTTCGAATATAATATTTTATCTGACAAGTAAAGTCTGACTTTATCAACGTTTGTGCCGTCTTGCATAGATTGGAGAAATTGTTTTAGGGTGTACATATCTTGAACTTGTTCAAGAAAGGAATACGAAGCATCATTGCTTTTTTGGACAATATCAGAAAAGGTATTATTGCTTATAGACACACTCGATAACTCATAAATATTATATAATTTGTAAGAGAGGAAGCTGCTTGATTGCTCAAAGCCTTGTCGTATTGAGAATGTGGTATTATCCTCTATTATTCTATATACTTCGCCATAAGAAAAATAAGAAATAAGTCCTAAAGGCATAATAATGAGGATAAAATAAGAAAGTAGCAATTTCTGCTTCAAAGTCTTATGTGTAATTAAATTTAGTAATTTCTTAATAAATAGCTTCATTGTGCTTCCTTCTCTCTGTATTCCGATGGAGTCAGTCCGGTAGTTTTTCTAAAAATTTTGGAGAAGTAATTTGCATCAGCATATCCTACAGCAGATGATACTTCGCACACTCTTAACCTGACATCTTTTAGTAGCATTTTTGACTTTGAAATTCGGTATTCTGTAATATACTGATTTAATGTCTGGCCTGTTTCCTCCTTGAAAAGATAGCAAATATATGTTTGAGAAAGGCTAATGAATTCACTTATACTATTTATCGAAAGAGTTTCATCTTGATAATGTTTTTGAATATATTTAATGGTTTCCTTAACGATACGTCTATTTCCAATTTGTTCATGGATAAGGGTGTAGTAGTTATTAATTTTCTCTATAAGAAAATTCTCCATTTCAGATAATGTGTTTATTTTATGAATATACTCCCAGATCATATTTTTACTTGCAAATTCATTAAATGTGTCAACTTGAGCATTTATTGAGATATCTAACAATATCTGCGATAGCTTTAAAAATATATATTTTACTTTAGATACTAATGTGTTATCATATCGTCTTAGCTCAGATGACAAGCTCTTGGCAAAAAATATGGCGCCATCATTGTTATTATTAATGATAACATCCTTAAAGGTGCTTAGTAAGCTATCGTCAAAAGTAAATGGAGGGGTATGACTTTCCTTGTATAGTATAATGGAATTATAATCTTTAAAAAAGCTCCTCTGCATTGCAACCACTGCATTATCATATGAAAGGTAAATATTATTTATCCCATTTACCTTGGTACCGATACATATAAAAAAACGACTGTATTTTTTTATGTGTTCCAATAATATTGAACAAAAGTTGTAAATTCTTTCAGTTGTGAATAAATTACAGTGTGAGGCGTGACTGTATAAATGAATTATGAAGTACCCATCTTCTTTAAAACCAAAAATCCCAGCAATTCCAGTAATAAGTAGAGTCTTATTTATAGCATCATTCACTATACTTTTTAATGTAATTAACTTTCCGCTCTCTATTTCTTCAATAGACGGAATTTTGATTATAACAGTATTAAAGAAATCATTATATTGAATATCAAGACCTACAGCTTGAATATATTCTATGACAGAATCAATATCACAATGCCTGGAGACAAGTTGAAGAACAATCTCACTTATCATGATTGGTTTACTTAACTGGATTGTAGAATTGATAAGTTGCTCATGTTTCTTTTTATTCTGATCACAAAGGCATAATTCAACTGCTTTACCTATTACAGACTTTAACTCTGTAATGTTGATGGGTTTTTCTACATAGTCTATTGCTTTAAGTTTGATAGCTGACTTTAGGTATTCTTTATCAGAGTACCCACTCATAAAAATAATTTTACAATCAGGAATAGCTTCGCGCAATTTATATGACAATTCTACCCCGTCCATACGTGGCATTCTTACATCCGTAAGTACAATATCTGGCTGAAAATCATTTAAAACATTAAGTGCGTTGACACCATCATCAGCTTTCTTAATATTAGAAATACCTAATTCGTTCCAAGGAATTCTTTTAAATATTCCTTCTCTTGTCATTTCTTCATCATCAACAATAAGAATTTTAATCAAAAAGATACCCCCAACTGTATAAATATTATAATGAAAATATTAGCATTAAATCTATTTTTAAGCAATAGAGACTCGAATGCTGTAAAATAAGTTCATTTTAGGATTTTACCTGATATGGTAAGATATTCCTAATAACTAGGCTAAGCTTGTTGCTATAATTAAATTACAGAAACTAAAGGAGATGAAGAAGTGCGTATTTATTTTTTTAAAAAAGTTAAGAAGAATAAAGTATTGCTGCTTATGTTACTTCCAGCGGTATTGTTTTTTGTAATATTTTCCTATATTCCTATGATTGGTATCATAATAGCATTTAAAAGCTTTGATTATAATGCGGGAGTATTTAGTAGTCCATGGGTAGGGCTTGAAAATTTTAAATTTTTGTTCCTTTCTGGAAATTTACTTGAAGTAGTAAAAAACACAGTGCTATACAATATTGCTTTTATAATTATTAACAATTTTTTTGAGATTACTCTTGCAATAATGTTAGCTGAACTTGGTGGTAAGTATTTCAAGAAAATAGCACAGTCACTGACATTTCTTCCGTATTTTCTATCATGGGTGGTAGTCGGAGCAATTGTATATAATTTATTCAATTATGAAACAGGTTTCCTAAATGGTTTATTGAAGTCTCTTAATATAGATCCTGTAAATTTAAGCAATTATCCCATTGCATGGATTTTTATAATTATTGTCATCTGTCTCTGGAAAAACATAGGATATGGATCAGTTGTTTACTTAGCTGCAGTTACAAGCATAGATACCCAAATGTACGAAGCAGCAGAAATAGATGGCGCGAATATATTTAGTAGAATAAGATATATTACCATTCCGTCGCTAACACCAACAATAATTATTCTTGTTCTTTTGTCAATGGGTCAAATCTTTAGAGGAGATTTCAGTATGTTCTATCAGATTGTTGGAGGGAATTCCCTAGTTTACAGTACAACTGACGTTATAGATACCTTTGTTACCAGATCACTATTGGAGACAAGAGAGTTTGGAATGTCTGCTTCAGCAGGACTTTTGCAGTCAGTATTATGCTTTATCATAATCAGTGTTGTTAACTTCGTAGTAAGAAGAGTTGATAAAGATTATGCTCTCTTTTAACAGATTAAAAATATATGATTGGAGACATGAAAACATATGATTGGTAGGTCAAAAGATAAAGTTATTTTTTCTATAATTTCTGTTATATTTATCCTGAGTATAACACTACTATGCATACTTCCTATGATTTTAGTTGTATCAGGTTCCTTATCAAGCCAAAATTCCATAGTAAAGTATGGTTATAGTTTTTTACCCCAAGATTTTACTTTTGAAGCATACAAAATAGCTTTTTCACAGCCAACAGCTATTTTAAGAGCATATGGTATTACAATATTTGTTACACTGACAGGTACAGTGTCGGGACTATTTATTACTGCAATGACGGGATATGTGCTTACACGTAAAGATTTTGAATGGAGGAATAAATTTTCTTTTTTCTTCTACTTTACAACTTTATTTAGTGGAGGAATTGTCCCATGGTATATATTGTGCGTAAAATATCTTAAGCTTAACGATTCTTATCTTGGTCTTATATTACCTTTTTTGCTAAATGTATTTAACATTTTAGTTATGAAAAGTTTTATGAATAGTATTCCAGAAGCAATTACGGAATCTGCCAAAATTGATGGTGCGGGGGACTTTCTGATTTTCAGAAAATTGATTTTGCCACTTGCAAAGCCTGCGTTAGCTACAATAGGGTTGTTTATAGCTCTTAGCTACTGGAATGATTGGTTCCTCGCTTTTATGTTTATTCAGGATACTGAAAAGTATAGCCTACAGTACTACCTATATAAAATCATCTCCGGGGCACAAGCATTATCTAATCTAAATAACTCAATTGCAAGTGACAAGGTACAGATGCCAACAGAGTCTCTCAAACTAGCTATGACAGTAATAGCGACTGGGCCAATTGTATTTGTTTACCCTGCTGTACAGAAATATTTTGTTAAAGGGCTAACTCTAGGTAGTGTAAAAGGATAGTACCGATAACGGTTTATCATAATATTTTTTAGGAGGATATTAATATGAAAAAATTTGTTAGGACAACTCGTGTGATTTTAGCTGTGCTGCTTATATCATGTATTGGTTTGTCTGCCTGCGGAAAGGTACCTGAAGAGAGTGTAGCATCACAGACCCCAGCTTCATCAACAGAAGCAGTTCCAACTCAAGAATCAAATGTAATTGATACATCAAAGGAGGCTAAGCTTGTGATGTATCTTGTTGGTGATTCATATCCTGATGTACCTGCAGTATATGATGAAGTCAATAAAATGCTAAAGAAGGATATAAATGCTACAGTTGATGTAAAGTTTACATCATGGGAAACGGATAAGAAAATCCCATTGTTGATGGCTTCTGGTGAAGAATTTGACTGTATCTATGCTGCTTCATGGGCCCAATATGTGTCTTCAGCAACAAAAAATGCCTTCTTGGAAATAAAAGAAGACATGTTGATGAAATACATGCCTGACTTTTATAAAGATATTCCAGAGGGTTTTATTGATAATACTAAGATAAATGGTAAGGCGTACATGATACCATATGCAATGACACAAGTTTATAATTACTCTACTGCAATTATTAGAAGTGACTTGAGAGAAAAATATAATATTTCTGAACTAAAAACACTTGATGATCTTGATAACTATCTTTTGACTATTGCTAAGAATGAAGACGGTATTCTACCTTTTGATGGTAACATGAGTAACTTCTATTGGGATTTCCCTTCACTCTACTATGCACAACCACAGAATATGTTTTTAGGTTTGGAAAGGTCATTGGAACTTTTCTCAGTTAAATTGGACGATCCAAGTGGCAAAGTAAACTATATCCTTGACGATCCAAAGTACTTAGATTTTCTCAATAGGATGAAAAAACTATCTGATGGTGGTGTATGGTCTAAAAATGTTATGGCCTCACAAAGTACATCTGATAAGTCTATCAAAGCAGGAAAATCAGTTATAGATATACATCACTTGGGAAGTATGCAGGGGCGTACTTTAGACATACAAAGTATCAATGGTGCTAAATCGGAAGTATATGATTTCTCACCTGATTCATTAAAAGCTGCTACACCTGGTACTCAGTCAGGAATGGCTATTCGTGCGACATCAAAGAATGTGGAAAGAACACTTATGATGTTAAACCTTTTCGGTACTAAACAGGAATATTACGATTTACTTGACTGTGGAATAAAGGGAGTACACTATGACTTGGTAGGGGATAAAGTGAAAGTACTGCCTGATGGAGAAAAGAAATACCCATTTGATACAGTTTGTCCTTGGGGATGGCAGAATTCAAAGTTACAGAGAACAGTTGATGGAGTTCCTACTATAGATAAAGAATGGACTCAAAAGTGGAATTCAGCGGGGAAAGTATATACCGGACCATATATTGCATTTAACTTTGATGATACAAAAGTTAAAAATGAAATGGCAGCATGTTTAAATATTGTTAAAGTTAGGGGATATGCATTATCAACAGGATTGGTGGCTGATACTGAAGTTGAATTGGAAAAATACAAAGCTGATTTAAAAAAGGCTGGTATTGAAAAAATTCAGGCAGAGATTCAGCAGCAGCTTACTAATTATATTAACTCAAGTAAATAGTGTAAGTATTCATTAGTTAAAAACTAATTTCCCTCACTGAGGAATATGTATAGAGAAGTTACATATTCCTCAGTGAGTATATTGGAAGCGAGTCTATGCGTTAGGGAATATATTTAATCCGCAAGCCTGCGAGGAATTTGGAGTTGGGAGCTAGGACTAAGTAGAGAAGTAAATGGATTATAAATGTTTTTGCAGTACTTTGAGATTGTTAGAATAAGCAAAAATAATTAATCTAAAGGAGATTATAAATGTATTTAGGAGTCGATTATTACCCGGAGCACTGGACAGAAGATATGTGGGAAAAGGATGCTATACTGATGAAAGAGGCAAACTTTAATGTGGTTAGAATGGCTGAGTTTGCATGGTCAAAACTAGAACCTAAAAAGGGACAGTATGATTTTTTATGGCTTGACAAGGCAATAAAAGTTTTATCAAAATACGGTATTAGCGTAATTATGGGTACTCCCACGGCAACCCCACCAAAGTGGCTTATGGATCAACATAGTGATATATATCAAAAGGATAAATACGGAAGAGTAAGGGGGTTCGGTAGCCGCCGTCACTACTGTGTGAACAATCCAAATTATATCGAGCTAACCAAGGGAATAGTTACAAAGGTAGTTGAACATTATAAGGATAACCCTTCGGTTATTGCTTGGCAGATTGACAATGAATTCGGATGCCAAGATACAACATACTGTTACTGTGAACACTGTCTAGAAGCCTTTAAAAAATGGTTGAAGAAAAAATATGTAAGCGTTGAAAGGCTGAACCAGGAATGGGGAACAGTTTTCTGGAGCCAGGCCTATAACAATTGGAATGAAATTGTGTTGCCAGTATACAGCGTTTGTGATGGCGCGGATACAAAGCATGACGGGCACAATCCCTCAATGGTCCTTGATTATAAAAGGTTTTCTTCGGATGCTGTTATCTCCTATCAGACACTTCAGATTGAAACCCTGCGTGCTTACACCCACAAGCCTATCACACATAATTTGATGGGAAATTTCCCTGAAATAGACTATTTTAACCTAGCAGAAAACTTAGACTTCGTATCTTATGACAACTACCCTGATAACCCCTGGGACATACCTTCTTACTCCAAAACCTCAATGGCACTTGATCTGATGCGTGGAGTAAAAAATAAGAATTTCTGGGTAATGGAGCAGCAGAGTGGCCCCTGTGGTTGGGATGTTCTCGCGGACACTCCAAAACCGGGTCAGTTGAGGCTATGGACATACCAGGCTGTTGCCCATGGTGCGGAGGGAATTGTTTACTTTAGATTCAGGGCGTGTAGAATAGGAACAGAGCAGTACTGGTACGGTGTGCTGGACCACGATTCTGTACCTAGGAGACGTTATCGAGAACTACAGCAGACAAGCGCGGAATTGCAAAAATTGTCCGATTTTGTAGGGTCTTCAACTGTATCTGAAGTTGCAATTATAAAATCCTATGATAATCTCTGGAGTCATCAGATTCGGTCTCACAATGTAAAATTTGATTATACCGAGCTACTACTCTCGTATTATAAAGCCCTATCCCAAAATAATATTTCAGCAGATTTTATTAGTGAAACCAGTGATTTGTCAAACTACAAGGTAGTATTTATGCCGGCGTTTAACTTGATGAATGATAATACTAAAGGTTTGCTGGAAAGATACATAGAACAAGGAGGAACCCTTGTCCTCACATTCCGTTCTGGAACTAGAGAATGGAATAATACCATGACCGATCTTACCATTCCAGGATTGTTTAAGGAATTGGCGGGAGTTGAGGTTGAAGAGTTTGACTCCCTTAATTATGGAAGACATATTTCGGTTTCAACAATCGTGGGGAGCGGGCATGCTTCTATTTGGTGCGATATCTTAAAGCCAACTAAGGCAAGTGTTATTGCAAACTATACATCAGACTATTACTCAGGTCAACCTGCCATAACAGTCAATAGTTTCGGTAAAGGGAAAGTATATTATATTGGCTGTGATTTGGATAATACAACTTTAAAGAATCTGGTTAGGATAATTGCTACGGACTCAGCGGTTGTTCCAGTTATGGAGTATTCAATTGATGGAGTAGAAGCAGTTCTTAAAGTAAAAGATGGAAAGCGTTTTATCATGGTTCTGAATTATAATGCATTTGAAGTAAAAGTGCCTATTGAGAAGTCGTACAAAGATATACTTTCTGCAAATATCAGCAATGGTGTTTTGACTGTTCAATCTTATGGTGTGGCTTTATTGTCATCTGTTTTTGAGGAATAAAATTATTAATTCATACCACTTATGGTTAAAAAGACTGCCATTTCTTCTTGAGCTTTAGTTGTAGGACGCTCAATTGCCAAAAATGAGAATTATTGATTTCATCCAAACAATATTAACCGTTTGATAATAGCATACTTGAGTAAAAAAATATGTGTAACTTAGTTTACACTAACGAAAAGAGAGGCGTAATTTACGAAATAAAGTTTAGGAAAGATTATGACAGCAGTGATTATTATGGTAGCGATGGTAAGTGTAATGGTGCTTTCGTGTACATCAGTTAATGCATATGGTCCATTGACAATGTACACACCTACATCGGATATACCAACTCCTTGGGACTGTACAGTTTAGGTACAATGGATTAAACAATGGCAAGATGTATTCCACCTGGGAACAGAAACCTGCTAGTGGTATGCTTCCAACATTCCCAATATGGGAAAGCACAGATAACGGATTGTCATGGGAAAAGGTTGGGGATATAACGGATACTCAGAATGGATTGGGAATGTCAGCCTGTCCTCAATTGTTCGAGATGCATGAAACCATCCGCAGCCTTGCTGTAGGTACGATGAATTGTGTAGAAAACTCACAGACAACTGATATGGCAAGAACTTATTTGGATATGTATAAAAGCACCGACTGTGGTAGGACATGGACATTTGTAAGCCGTATTACGACAGCAGATACTAGTTCGACGACAGATCCTGTATGGGAACCTTTTCTGATGGTACATAATAATAAGCTTATTTGCTACTACTCGGATCAACGTGATCCTAACCATAGCCAAAAATTAGTGCACCAGACTTCAACAGATGGAGTAATTTGGAGCTCCATTGTTGATGATGTGGCTTTGAGTGATACCAATCTGCGTCCTGGCATGCCTACAATTGCAAAAGCATCAAATTATTATGACTTATGAAATGGTCGGAGTTAATGGTACGTCTAACAATTACAAGATATCCTCAGACCCTGAAAACTGGCATCCTTAGTGAGGTCCTATTTTGTTCAATTCTTTATTTAAAGGAATAAATGAAGGAAGTATAGATTATAAAAACAGTCTGACCTTGGAAGACAATTAATTCGAATAAGGATGATGAATATGACTACAATACATGATTTGAAACGAAATTATGTTTCTGTGAAAGTTCCAAAATTAAAAGAAGAAGATATGCAATGGTTTCGTGATGCTAAATTTGGTATGTTCATTCACTGGGGGCTATACTCACTTCTAGGGAAAGGAGAATGGGTTATGTTCAATGAGCGTATTAATGTGGATGAATATAGCAAGCTCGCAGAACAGTTTGACGCAGCATCTTTTGATGCAAAAGCCTGGGCCCGGACAGCAAGGAATGCCGGTATGAAATATATGGTACTTACAACAAAGCATCATGATGGATTTAGCTTATTCAAAAGTAAAGCTAACTCATTCAACAGCATTAATTCTGCTGCGAGGCGTGATATTGTGGCTGAATATGTTGAAGCATGTAGAAGTGAAGGCTTAAAGGTTGGTTTTTATTATTCTCCAATGGATTGGCGTTTCCCTGGATACTTTTTCCCGGAAATGTATCTTAAAAGTGCAATGGATATGAAGGAGCAGTGTTGGGTAGATATCCAAGAATTAATGACTAATTACGGGAAAATAGATATGCTGTGGTATGATGGGGAATGGCTCGCACATGGCGGCATTAAATGGGGGGATGAAGCACACTCAAAGTATGGTTGGTATACTGATCCTAACTGGAATAAGGATGAGATTTATTTTAAAGTTAATTACTTTTGGGAGTCAGAAAAACTTAATGCTATGGTTCGTGAGCTCCAACCAGGAATAATGATTAATAATCGATCAGGATGGGAAGGGGATTTCCATGTGCGAGAAAGAAGGATAGGTGATATTAGGACGGATAAACCATGGGATTCAAATGACTGTCTTGCTAAATCATGGGGGTATATTCCAAATATGCCGATACTTTCTTTACGGGAGTGTATTATAAACCTTGTAAATATAGTAACGAAGGATGGGAATTACCTACTAAATGTGGGACCTTTAGGCTCAGGAGCTATAGAGCTTCGTCAAGTGAAAAGACTTTCTCAGGTAGGTGATTGGCTAAAAGAATATGGTGAATCTATATATGATACACGAGGAGGTCCATTTTTGCCTGGAGAATGGGGGGGAAGTACATTTAAGGAAAATAAAGTCTATTTGCATATTACCGAATGGCCGGAAGATTCCATTGTACTGCCTATTATTAATAATGAACTAATAAGCTATAGCGGTTTGACAACAAATTGTGTTGAAGTTAGACAGACTAAAACATCATTGGAGATATCTGTACCAGTAGCCTCAAGGCATCAGCTAGATACTATTATCGTTCTTGAATTTAATAAACCTATAATATTTGATTATGGAAAATGTGTAGAAGATGACATATATGGTTTAGCAGATGGGTTATAAGAATACATACAGATAGTGGAGTATGTAACCTCAAATATTGATGGTGTTGCCAAGATATCCAGATTCAGAGCGGAAAACCGACCTGATGGTATTTATATAGAGATGGATTTAGTTTTAATATATGGCAGGATGATTAAGCCTCTGC
>JAEYTP010000156.1 GCA_023433945.1 Bacillota bacterium
TTGTCATTGAGCTTTTTTACAGACATGTACACCTTATCTCCTGTATTGCTTATAACCTCTGATATGGGTAGCATCGAACCCAATACTAAAGCAATACATATAGCGAATAAAATAATGGCAATAATAACATTCTTCATAGTTTTAATTCCTCACAAATCAATTCAAGATATGCTATCCTATCCATTTTCTGCTATCTAACACCAGTACTAAGGGTATTAATCTCAGAATCTACTGTATCCATTTGTGTTTCTGCCTTAACTCCACTTTCTCGACCATGTGTTGCCAATGGGACAATCACACTAATAAATAACGCCATTGCTATTGCAAACATAGCAATTGATAAAACTATTTTTTTCATAATACACTCTCCTTTTTAATTCTAATTATTTTTATTTGAATTTATGTAAACCCTAGGGAACACCTTTTTACATTTTTATTTTTTGAAGAATCACAAACAAATAGATAATAATGAAATACCTTAATGGCAACTCTCTCCTTATGGGCTATTAATAACATTCTCAAGACGCGTTGATATTGCTTCCCCACCAGTGCATGCACTGCTCGCAATAGTACTGCCATGTTTTGTGAGAGGCATTATTACACCTACTATCAATGCCATTGCCAAAGCAAAAAGTGCCACAGAAATTATAATTTGTTTCAACAAGTACCACTCTCCTTATACATCTCATCTTAAAATATTACATATATTCAAAAGCCTTATATATCAGCTCAAGCATGGGACTTAGCATCAAACGTGCAATCTCGTATACTAAAGGTGCAATGCTAATAAATGCAAAGATATCAACGAAATCCAGGGTTTCTTCTGCAGTAATTAATGCAGCCTCATCTCTTTCTAATATTGCCCTATCCAAAATTTCCATTGCTACCTGATGGTCATTGAGGCTATATATTTCGAGTACCTCTGCTAACTTACACAGACTAGTATTTTCACCTACTCCTTTAAGCTCTATAAATGCTCTCCTCTTGTCACTTATAAAGATTTGATAAAAATTGCTTAGTTGTTTCTTGTATACCTTTGCTGCAGCAACAAGCTCTTGAATTATTTCAGTTGTCCTCACCCCCTCAACATTCGATAATTCCTGAAACACATATTCCAGCCTTATTATCTCTTGTTTACGAGCATAACCTCTTAGTACCCAGATTATTAAGAGCAATAAATCCCAACCAAACGAAGCAAAAAGGAGTAGTATAAAGTCACCCAATTTTAAGATTTTTAGACTGTCAAAACCTATTTTAACCTGTTTATACCAGTCCTCATAAACTAGGGCAGTATTATTGTCAACACCAAGTATACGAACAATTTCAGCCCTAAGGGATGCAGTGTTATTATGCTGTGCTATTATCAAAATATCCTCATATAACATTTTTCTGCTGCTGGGTTCAAGCTTGCTTATTACATTAGTTTCAGGCACGTCCATCTGTAAAGCAGCTGTTGAACCTTGAATTATATAATCTTTTTGATATTGTATATTAGTAAAATTAATAGAAATGATTACTAGAAAGGCTAAAACAATGCTTGTAATTTTAATTACATGCAGCTGATATAAGCTCAATGTTACTTCGCTTAACTCTAGCAACTTGTTTGACATCTTTATCATGGGATTGCTTCTGTTATCCGTCATCCATTTTGCAATCTTTCCAATCAAAGGTACATTAGTGCATTTATCTGCGATTTGCTGAAGCATTGTCAATTTAACGCCGTTTTTATCAATGCTTAGTCCTTTATTTAGCTTATATGGCTTAACAGCCAGCCCAACAAGTATCATTATCACAGCGGCACCAATTGCAATAAGCATTACGTACTCCATATCAAAGCCTCCTTAGCACTCTTACAACAAGTAGAGATACCAGTGAATACATTGCAATTCTTGTAAAGGCCTCCATCATATTAAAACTATATACCATGTTATCTGCTAGAATTAGCTTATTGATATAAACTACTGCCGGAAGGCTAAATAAACTAACAAGTAAAACAAAGACCTCATACCAAATAAGCCTTCTGCTCTTCTTTTTTTCAATGTTGTTATATCTTGTAATACTTCGGCTGAGCTTGTAAAGCTGAGATATCAGCTTCCCACCGTTCTCTCTATAATTGCATAATAAAACTACAAATATCCCAAACCATGTATTGTCCAGCCTTTCCTTTGCGCTAATTAGCCCCTTGTTTAGGTCTGAGCAATCGCTAATGTATAGAACTACTCTGCCTAGTCTGCTATCACAATGGGTGATACACTCAGCCAGAGCAGGATTTATCCTATTATGTGTAACAAAGCTGCTTCTAAACTGGTCTATTAGTATAGGTATCTTTTGGTTCATATTGAATTTTAGATAATCTATACAAAGCGTAAAAATGTAATATGGGATGAGCATGCATAAAAACAGTGCAATTACACAGGTATACCAAAGTTTAAGAATACTACAAAGCATATAAAAGCCTGATAGTCCTGCAATTGGCAATATAATTGTTGCCACACAAATTAGCATTGTATGCACAGTATTATTTAAAAATAATCCTCTTACTCTTTTGTCGAGAATATTTCTTAGTTGATACAGTAATGGGATTGATGTAACAAGTATCACGGCTTTATGCAGCTTGTGAATACTTTTATCTATTTTTACACCGGCTACCATGTTATTCTTATACCTTGATATTGTAATTCCCAAAATTATAAGAAAAAAGCCTAATAATACTGATACTAGCAAAGTATATTCTTGGATTGAATCAATCAATGTACCCCCACCTCCTGATCCATCCAAAGGTTCTCTAATAGCTGCACATCATACTGTGTTATCTCATACTCCATACATGAGGTTAGCTGGCTTTTTGAAATACCCTTTTGTACAGTTTCATAGCACTCCTTTTCCTTATTGAATCTGAAAAGGTCATTTACCTCAAAAGACATATCCTGTTCATGAGCAATTACTTCGGATAACTTATAAACATAACGATGTCCCGTTTGTCTATCTAGCTTAATCTGTATGACCAGGTCGATTGCATCGGCAACATCAAATTGTGCTTCCCTAAAATCAGTATAATTACCTGTTTGCATCAATAGTTGCCTTAAGTCATGAATCATTCTCGACACACTTGATGTATGGAAGGTAAACAAACTTCCCCTTGCTTGTCTGAGCATTGCCTTAATCATCTCAAAAGCCTCGTTACAGCTTCGAACCTCACCATATATTATGATATCCCTATTTAATCTAAAGAAAATTTCAGTGATATCTGACGGTTTATAATTGTTGGAGTATTGTAGCTCTACAATATTTTTTTCTGGATAATTACCTGAAATATTGAGCTCATGTATGTTTTCAGCCAAACCAATGCTAATATTTTTATCCAGGTTAGAGATAATTAGTTGGTCAGCTGCCGTGGTTTTGCCCGAACCTTGTTCCCCAATAATTGCAACATTTCGTCTTCCTTTTCCAGCAAGAAGCTCAATGATACGTGCAATACGTTTTTCTACAAAGCTATCTCTATACTTCTGAAGCTCGGTCTTATGAGCAAAAAGTCTTATGTTCACAACATAGTGCCTTGATAAAGGCGGTCTCAAAGCAGTCACTCTGGCGCCATTTAATAGCATTGCATAAATCAGTGGTGCGCCAGCATTCATTTCCTCTCTGGCTGTGGAAGTAAGACGGTTTTCAATCACTTTTTTATAGCATTCTACACTAGAAAATCTGAAACTAGGGTTAGAAATATGTTTTTTTATACCCTTATATTGTAGCCATATGTAATCGTGCCTTGTGCAGGCCACTTCATTTAGTTCATTATCAAAGATCAACTCATCTAAAATAGAGTATCCATATATCTCTTGGTATATAATCTGTGAAAGCTTAAAAAGCTTTTTGTCAAAATCATCTCCCTCGCTTATACTATATTTATCAAGATGCTGAGCCAGTTTTAAATCAACTGGTGATACTTGAATCTTGTGATCTGAGTTCAACGATGATAAAGAAGTTAAGCTATCACTCTCCTGGCCAAGAAATATATTTTTGTAGTAATCTATGTGATATTGCCTTATATAGCTGTCCACAGTTCTAGTATTTACTAAAGAAGACTTTTCTACCAAAAGAAAGTAAATAGTGTTTATCAAAAACTGCCTTGCTTCTTTACAACCTTCAATGGCAAGACGTTTCTTATCTTGTTTGTCCTTCTCAAATACTGAATCCTCTATTAGTTTAAGTGATTTAGAAGCCCCTTGGTTACTGAGTTGTTCTTCAACATATTCATATAGATAGGCTAAAGT
>JAEYTP010000015.1 GCA_023433945.1 Bacillota bacterium
TTTTGGTGCCGAAGACCGGAATCGAACCGGTACGAAGGGTTAGCTTCGCAGGATTTTAAGTCCTGTGCGTCTGCCAGTTCCGCCACTTCGGCTTGGTCATTAGCGACTTTTTTATTATAATACGAGATGAATTCTATGTCAACACTAAAGTTAATGTTAACTTTTTACATATCTAGAATTGAGCAGACTTCTTGTATCCGCCTCCACCGCGCTTATTATCAACATTCTTCTTCAAATCATGTAATCTCTCATCGCTATCTTTCATAAATTTTGCTAATCTATCTTCAAAAGACATCGATGTAACATTCCCATTACCCTTAGTAGAATTAAATTCTACCGGTGCTTTAACCGCCTGATTTTGAATTCTCTTGGGCTCCAGAGCCTTCCTTATGGATAAACCAATCTTCCCATTTTGTTCAATAGAGAGTATCTTTACTTTAACAACCTGATTATCTTTGACATGAGAACTGACATCCTTGACATATTCCTCTGCAATCTCCGAAATATGAACTAAACCAGTCTTGCCCTCAGGTAATTGAACAAATGCACCAAAAGCAGTTATACCTGATATTTTACCTTCAACAACCTTTCCAACTTCCAATGGCATACCAAAAAACATCCTCCAAAATTTCCAATTAAAAACAATTCGATTATATTACATTTGGATATATAGAGTCAAGTATAATACTACTTATTGGTATCTACATAAATAACGTCTCCATCTTTCACATATCCCAACTTTTCTCTGGCTATTTTTTCTGCAAAGGCAGGAGTATTTATAGAATTTTTTTGTTGCTCTAGTAGTTCATTTTTTCTCTGCTCTTCAACAATATTCTGCTGGAGCTTCACTTCCTCTAACTTTCTATCTTCTACTGTTGATTGGAGATTAAAAACAGTATACGCAAAATAGCATATTAATGCAGTAATAATAATTGGTATTAGCTTGAGCTTCTTTTGTTTTTTCATAGGTTACCCCTTTACCTTGATTAATAGGATATTCTATATATTCCAAGAAAATCCTTCTAAATCACTTTTTTTTTCTTATGTTCTTTAAAACTCTACCCCAAACTTTTATCTTATTAATTTGGTGCCTCACTGAACTTTTAGACTTAGATGCAATTCTTCTTACTAATCTAAATAATAATCCAAAGGGTATAGAAAGTACCTTTACTATCATTTTAACAGGATACATCAGAACAATAAATATAAACCTGCAAATTTTTTTAAACAAATTTATAATCGCCATAGAAGAAGATATTACTATTTTGCTGAGTAGCAACAAGTAAATTAATACTCCAGCAATATTACCCATAAATATATATCCTCTTATTTCACCACTGTTGCTATTATAAACAGTTAAAAAAATAATTATAGCTGATACCAACCAGTATAATATATCCTCAAGGCTTACTATTATTACATTTGTCTTAATTGCCCTTCTTTTTATTCTTAGCAAATCATACAAAAGAGCAACAGCGGCACCTGCAGCAATGGCACATAAAAAAATATGCATCTGTCCTAATACAATACTCATATGTAGTCAATTCCTTTTCTCTTAAAGTCTCTTAAGAATTCAAACCGCAGTCGCTTATTTTTCCGTCCGACCAATCTTTATCAAACTTTTAGACATAGCTTATTTAAACATTCTTCCAAAGAAGGATTTCGACTTACCATTCTCACTATCCGAATATTCCAGACTATATATGTCCCCCTCAACAATCAGCTCATTGCTATCTAAATTAAGCTTATTTATATGCAGGTCAGCACCCTTGATAAAAAGAACTCCCAAATCAGTAACGGCCACTATGCTTTCTTCATTGAAGCTATCTACATCAACAACACCTGTCAGGCTTAGTTTTTCTCGATTTTCCAGTAGAAGGGTCTGGTTCTTTGGTTTTACAATTTTCTTATCTTCCATCACTATCATCCTTTCGCTACACTTGATGAATACTTGTCTATTAATAGATATGCATGTACACTTTAAAAAATGCGAAAAACCCGACAGCACTTTTCACTGTCGGGTTTTTCTAATATGTTTACTTAATAATGTACATTTCCTTTGCATCATTCTTCATTACGTGCTCAGAGATTTGCGTAATCTCAACTCTTGTAGTGTTATTCCCAAACTGAATTTCAATCACATCACCAATCTTCACTTCAGTACCAGGCTTTGCTACCCTGTCGTTGATTTTAACCCTTCCCTGCTCGCATGCTTCATTTGCAAGTGTACGTCTTTTTATAAGCCTGCTGACCTTTAAATATTTATCAAGTCTCATCTTTCTTTCCCCCACAGCTCCCCTATATTATCTATTAAGCATTTCTTTTAAATCCTTGCCAGCTTTGAATACCGGTGCATTACTCTCCGGAATATCGATTTCAGTCTTTGTCTGAGGATTTCTGCCCTTTCTAGCAGCCCTTCTCTTTACCTCAAAAGAACCAAACCCTACTAGTTGCACCTTTTCTCCACTTGTCAAAGCCTCCTCAATGCTTTCAATTATTGCATTGAGTGCCTTTTCAGAATCCTTTTTTGACATGCCTGACTTTTCTGCCATACTGTCAACTAATTCAGCCTTATTCATTTAAAAAATCCTCCAATCAAGCTTGTTTCATGCTATTTACTACTAAATATGATTTTATCCATTTTAATCATATTTATGTATTTTAGCCTGTTCCCATAACTCATCCATTTCGGATAAAGTCATTTCATTTAAATTCTTGCCCAATTGTACGGCCTTATTCTCAATATATTCAAAACGCTTAATAAATTTTTCGGTGGCCTGTGTAAGAGAAAGCTCAGGGTGTACCTTTACAAACCTAGATAGATTTACGATTGAAAAGAGTACATCTCCAAGTTCTTCATCCATATTAACCTGATCCTTATTTTTAACTGCCTGCTCCAGCTCATCAATCTCCTCACGAATTTTAGCAAAGACATCCTTTGTATTGTCCCAATCAAAGCCCACCTGTGCTGCTTTTTGTTGAACCTTGTAGCTTCTCATAAGAGCAGGAAGGTTTTTGGGAACATCCTTTAGTACTGATGTCTGATCCTCGATGCCCTTTTCTTTCTTTTTGAGCTCCTCCCAGTTTTTCAACACTTCTTTTGATGTATCGGCTGAAACATCCCCAAATACATGAGGGTGTCTATATATGAGCTTATTGCATATTCTATCTATAACATCTGTCATATCAAAATCTTTGTTTTCCTTGGCAATTTGTGCATGGAATACAACCTGGAGCAAAACATCTCCTAGTTCCTCACACATCCTTCGCTTGTCCATCATATCTATAACCTCAAGGAACTCATAAGTTTCTTCAATCAGATATTTCTTTAAGCTCTCATGCGTTTGCTCCCTATCCCATGGGCAACCACTTTCAGAACGAAGCTCTTCCATGATATCTATAAGTCTTTGCAAATCTCCTGTGTTTTCAAGCATTGGTTCATCCCCTAACATAGTATGATTAAATTATTATACTACATTTTGGGATTTTCATAAAATAATTATACATTATTCTCTACAAGCTGCTCCTCAGCCTCAAAAACTTCTTTGCAAGCAACGTCACTCTCCAAAACTTTTTCATCTTCACTCTCTATGCCTTCTTCACACACACCAGTACTTTCGTCCTCATCGTCCTTAAGCTTGGAGTCTGCAAAATAAACCTTATCAGCTACCACCTCTGTGACATAATGACGAGTCTTCTCTGCATCCTCCCAAACTCTTGAGTGTATTTCCCCTGTAACGCCGACCCTAGAACCCTTGCTAAAATACTTATAGGCAAACTCTGCAGTCTTGCCCCACATTACAACAGATATATAATCTGTTTTCCTTTCTCCTTGTAGGCTTTTTACATCCCTATTTACTGCAAGAGTAAAACTACCTACAGCCATACTGTTTTTGCTCACATAGCGCAAATCTACGTCCTTTGTGAGCCTTCCAATTAGACTAACATTATTCATAACAAGCCTCCTAAAAATTTATTTAATTAAACAGCTATTACGCTGAAAAATCCGGGGTAGATTAATGTGTATTGATTATTTGAGGAATTGAGAGTTAATACTAAGTATTAATTAATTGAAAATATAACCAGACCTAGATAAAATATTTAAAGATTATCCTTTTTTAAGAATATAATAGATTTGTGGATTTATTTTTTTGTTAATTGCTGGATAGTAACCGCTTGATTAATGCATACGAATAAATAGTATTGTTAAATAGGATATTAATAGAATTTGGAAATAAAAAATTAATAGAACTTGGAAATTCAGTAATATTGGCTTAGAATTAAATATCTTATGACACGAAAACTAATGGTTATGAAATAGAAAGTAATTAATTAGAGAATTTGAAGCATAGTACTTAATTAAGAAAACTTATAATTGTATTTTATATATATTTACAAATATTGTCAATAATTTTTATTGCATTATTTTTCAACTGTACTTCTTGACCTTTTTATAACTACATTTTATTGTAATTATTTTTTATGTGAAATATAATATTACGTATTGGTAAATTTTATATTGGAGGATATCAATGATAATAATAGGTGAAAAAATAAATAGTACCATCAAATCTATAATGTCAGCAATTGAATCACAGGATACCGCATTTATTAAGAAGCTTGCTAAGGAACAGCATGAAGCAGGAGCACAATATATTGATGTCAACGCCGGTATGTTTCTAGATGAAGAGCCTGAAAAATTAGCATGGCTCATTGAAACAATTCAATCGGACTGTAGTGCTCCCTTTTCAATTGATTCCCCAAATTCAAAAGCATTATTATCTGGATTAAAAGCAAACAGGAACGGTAAACCAATAATTAATTCAATAACTGATGAAAAGAATCGCTATAATAGTGTACTTCCCTTAGCGGTGGAATACAACGCTAGAGTAATCGCCCTATGTATGGATGATAATGGCATGCCAGAGACAGTAAAGGACAGAGTAACCATCGCTGCTCGCCTGATTGATAAGTTAACAAAGTCAGGTATTAATATTGGTGATATTTTTATCGATCCAATGGTTCGTCCAATTGGTACAGGTTCTCAGTTTGGAAATGTTGCAATTGAAACAATTCGTACTATAAAGGCCGAATACCCCGAAGTTCATATAGCATGTGGATTAAGTAATATATCCTTTGGAATCCCTGCCAGAAAAGTTATGAATCAAGCATTTCTCATAGCAGCAATGTCGGCAGGAATGGATGGAGCTATACTTGATCCTCTTGATAAAAGACTAATGACATTTTTGTATGCGGGTGAAGCTCTGTTTGGTCATGACGAATACTGTATGGAATTCTTAACTAAGTATAGAGAAGGAGAGTTGGAACTATAAGAGTCCGCTCATTATGAGCAAACAATAAAACTCAGGGAGAATTTCTTCCCCCTGAGTTATTTTTTACTTTTTAACTATTGCTCCATTTGCTTTCCAAGGAAACCAGCTGCTGATTGTGCTAACTTTGCTTCAACTTCTCCCATTTTTACACTTGCATCAGTAGAAATAAGAATTACTGCACCTATTGGATCTCCTTCTGAAACAATAGGTGAAACTACTTGTGAGGTATACTTTCTGTCACCACTTTCATCTGCCAGGATTGAGATTGGTTTTTCCTCAGAAGACTTTATAAGTAAAGTAGTTTTTTCTTCAATAATCCTATCAATATCACTACTCAACTGCTTTTCAAGAAATTCTTTTTTTGCAGCACCTGAAACTGCTATAATAGAATCTCTATCAGTAATGCAAGTGATATGCCCACTGGTCTTATGAAGGGATTCCGCATATTGAGTGGCAAAGTCGCTTAATTCACCAATAGGGGAGTACTTCTTTAATATAACCTCGCCTTCCTTGTCAGTAAATATTTCTAGAGGATCTCCTTCCCTAATTCTCAAAGTTCTTCTAATTTCTTTTGGAATTACAACTCTGCCCAAATCGTCTATGCGTCTAACAATACCAGTCGCTTTCAACTTAAATTACCTCCTTTAATAGGTTACTTTAGTCATAGTATTGTTTTGTTATTGGTTTTTTATGCATTTTTGGAAGATGATTTAGTTTTAACCAAAACTGTATAAAAAAAGAGAATACACCTGATTTGGCGATTCTCTTTGACTTATACTTTTAATAGTTTTAAATGTTTAAATTCCAAATATATCTGAAATACAAATAATTATTTATTTTAACTCGATAGCCTGTATCTTCTTGTCATTCTTGTTTACACTATACTTAGCGTCTTTCTTCCATTCTTCCATTTTCGTTGAGTAATCAGTATTAAATTTCAAGCTTTGAAGTGAGGACTTAATTGTATCCTTAACATCGTCAAAAGCTTGTTCTTCCTTCTTTTCAAGCTTCATAACATGATAGCCGACTTCTGTTTCTGCAATGCCTGATTCACCCACTTTAAGCTTGAAAGCTAAATCCTTGAATTCCTCAAGATAAGAGTCATTCTTGGTAAATGTATATTCACCCTTGTTTTCTGTTACACCAGGATCTTCAGAATTCTTTTCTGCAAGAGCCCTAATATCTTCTCCTGCCTTAACCTTAGTCAGAATCTCATCAGCTTTTGCTTTTGCTTCCTTCTTCTTCCCTTCTGAAAGCGGCTGGTTGTTATCATCAACAGTCTTGATTAAGACATGTACCACTGTTGCCTTATCAAAATCCGCTTTGTTTTCATCATAGTATTTCTTAGCATCCTCATCCGAAACTGTAATCTTTGCAAGCTCTGCCTTTAAATACTTGTTTACAAAATACCTCTGAGCGTAGATTTCTTTGAAGTCATTTAAGGAAATGCCATATGCAGCTTTAATCTGCTTATCAGCTTCAGACTTGCTACCATACTGCTGTGCAAGATAATCAATGAATGCATTAACCTCATCTTCATCTTCTTTTTCCATCTTAATGCCTGCAGCTTCAGCTTGTGAAAGCTGAATTTTTGTTTCTTGAATCATTTCTAAGGCAAGCTTTCTAACAGTCTCTCCAGCAGTCTCACCCGTAGTATTTACAGTTGTTTTGTCCCAGTCTATAGTATCTGTTGACTGTTTACCATTTTCTGATAAAAACTGTTGTTTAGCGGCTTCAAGATAATAAGTGTATTCAGCCTTTGAAACTTTCATTCCATTAACCTCTGCCACACTTCCGGTAGAATTAAAAATCAAAACCCCTGCAACTATTGCTATTGCCAAAACTGCTACTGCTATCGATATTCCAATAATGAGACCTTTACGGCCCTTCTTCCCTTCCATTTTTCCATTTTCCAAAGGTAATCTCTCCCTTATTCTTATTCTAGGCTTGTACTAAATCTATAAAAAATACATGATTACGACTTTTATTATATTCAATTATTGACTACTCTGCAATTTAATAATGTCTTGTAATAAAATTTTAATATTTGTTAAAATATCCTTTCCATTCAAATTATCTATTTTAAATGATAAATACGGATTGTTGCTAGCATTAAACATTATCCTTCTGGGGTATTTATCCATCAGTTCTCCAACATGCATAAATATCTCATTCTTACCACTTTTCATTATGAACATAATAATGTTGTCCTTTTGCACAATTGAAATAAATCTACATTGCTGTGCCATTGCTTTTATGAGCGCTATATCTATGAGATTTTCCACTTCTTCAGGGATGTCCCCATACCTATCTAGTAACTCGTCTCTAATATCAATAACATCACTTTCATTGTCTATGGTTGATATTTTCTTATACATGTCTATTTTTAAGTCTTCTGATGAAATATATTCATTGTCTATATATGCACTTACCTCGATGTCTATTGATACTTCATCCTGTATAGGGGATGCAGAATCACCCCCTAGCTCTCTTACCGCCTCATCCAGCAGCTTGCAATACATTTCATAGCCTACAGTTTCCATATGTCCGTGCTGTTCGGGGCCTAAAAGATTACCCGCACCTCTTATTTCCAAATCCCTCATTGCTATCTTGAAACCCGAACCAAACTCTGTAAACTCCTTTATTGCTTGAAGCCGTTTTTCTGCAACCTCTGATAGAGCTTTATCTCTTTTGTAGGTAATATATGCGTAAGCAAGCCTATTTGATCTGCCAACTCGTCCTCTAATCTGATACAACTGAGATAAACCCATTCTGTCAGCATCTTCTACGATAATAGTATTTACATTTGGCATATCCAAACCAGATTCTATTATTGTTGTACATACCAGAACATCATATTCACCACTAATGAAGTCAAACATAATGCTTTCTAACTCTTTTTCATTCATTTGTCCATGAGCTGAAGCAACTCTGGCTTCTGGTACAAGGGCTTTTATCTCATTTACCTTAAGTTCAATGCCCCTAACTCTGTTGTATAGATAAAAAACCTGCCCTTTTCTTGCAAGCTCTCGCACTATGCCGTCTTTAATAAGCTCAGCATTATGCTCCATAACATAAGTCTGTACAGGATATCTCTCTTCGGGTGGATCTTCTAATACGCTGATATCCCTGATACCCACCAAGGACATGTGGAGGGTTCTTGGTATAGGGGTAGCAGTAAGTGTGAGTACGTCAACATCAGGCTTTAGGGTTTTGATCCTCTCTTTATGCGTAACTCCAAATCGCTGTTCCTCGTCAACTACCAGCAATCCTAAGTCTCTAAACTCTAGGTCCTTTTGCAGTAATCGATGAGTCCCGACTAGTATATCTACATTTCCCGACTTAACTGCCTTAATTATCTTTTTTTGCTCCATAGCAGTCCTAAATCTGCTTATTACTTCTACCGTCACAGGGAAGTCCTGCATTCTTTTTTTGAAGTTCTCATATATCTGCTGTGCCAATATTGTTGTAGGTACTAGATAAGCAACCTGTTTCCCATCCATAACCGCTTTGAAGACAGCCCTTATGGCTACCTCTGTTTTTCCATAACCCACATCCCCACACAGTAGTCTGTCCATGAGGCGTTGTGATTCCATATCTTTTTTGATTTCTTCAATGCATTTTAGCTGGTCATCTGTTTCGTCATAGGGAAAAAGCTCTTCAAACTGTTTTTGCCAAACAGTATCCACTGAAAAAGCATGCCCTCTAGCTGACTGTCTCTTAGCATAAAGCTTGATAAGCTCCGCAGCAAGCTCCCTCAGCGATTCCTTTACCCTACTCTTGGTTTTTGCCCAATCTGTGCCCCCAAGCTTATTAACCTTGGGGAGCTTGCCTTCCGAGCCAATGTACTTCTGAATGAGATCCAATTGATTAGTAGGGATATACAGGAACGCCCCTTCCTGATACCTTATTTTCAAATAATCTCTCTTGACTTCCCCAACAGTCAGTTTCTCCAGACCAATATACTGTCCTATACCATGTGCAGTATGCACTACATAATCTCCAACCGCCAAATCCGAAAAGGCTTTAATCTTGTTACCTTCTCGCTTTGCTTTAGCTTTTTTGACCCTTTTGTCCTGTCCAAAAACCTCTTTATCACTGATAACCACCAAAGAACAGCCTGGGTATTCAAAGCCCTTCTGAACACTTCCGTGTGTGACAACAATTTGTCCTTTGGGCAGTTCTCTATCAAAACTATCCTGATAGGATGAGATTATGTCTGATGTTGTAAGCGTTTCTACCAGTCTGTGTCCTCTCCCCTTAGGACCTGATAGAACAACGATACGATAATTCTTGCTCTTTAGTCTAATAATATCCTCAATCAACAGTTCCATATGGTTTTGATAGGAGTTACCTGACCTGCAAGGCAAGGAAACCTGTGCATATGGAGATAGCATAGAGTTGTCTGAAGAAATAGCCGCTAAGGTTATTACTTTGAAAAGCTTTATATGCTCTAGTATTGTATCTAGTTTGATTGTCCATGATGCGCTATTGGGCAATAAGTATCCCTTTTCGAGCATGCCCTTTGCCATCTCTTCTTGTTCTAAGACAACATTTTCAATTCTCTGCCTAATTCTGATAGTTTCATCAACAACTATAATACTATCTTTATCAATATAGTCCAGAACAGAAGCTGGGTATTGCAATATATATGGTATATATTTATCTATACCGGCAAAATAGTGGTGCTCTTCGAGCTGCTCTATATCCTCTTCTACCTTTGAGGTAAGTACTTTAACAATGTCACTCTGTCCTTTTTTCTTTTGCTTATTGGAGTACTGGGACAGATCCTTTCTTATTTTTGAAACTATTTCCTCTTTATTCTCATTTTCATACACTATATCCCTAGCTGGCACTAATGTACAATTCTCTATAGAATCTATTGACCTTTGAGTTTGACTGTCAAAACTCCTTATTGAATCAACCTCAGTGTCAAAAAGCTCGATTCTAACAGGGTTTTCCTCGTTTACCGGGAATATGTCTATTATGCCACCCCTGAGCGCAAACTGACCTTTTCCCTCAACAGTAATAACTCTCTCGTAACCATATAATACAAGTGTCTGAGAAAGTTTTTGCATGTCTATATCCATTCCTTGTGATATCTCAACAATACCATCTGAAAATAACTGCTTTGTGGATACCATCTGTATCAAAGCTTCGGCAGGAATAACTGCTGCTTTGAAATCCTGCTTTAGAAACCTGAGCAAAGCATTGACTCTCTGATACATATAGTCATTGCTTCTGGCCTCGATGTTGTAAAGCATTATTTCCTTACTAGGAAAGAACACTACGTCTCTTTCCCCGAAAAAGAAGCAGAAATCCTCGTATGCCTTCCTAGCATGCATTTCATTATATGCAATATAAACTACTCTTTTACTGCTGTGGACCGAAAGAGAGTACGACAAATGGACCTTCTGAGAATCAGAAGGCCCTATTACGGAAACAGCTCCTCTATACTTTTCAATATAGTCTAGTAATTGGGCGTATTCACTTAGCTCCAGCAACGGGTCTGTCAAAAAATTCATCTTGTTCTCCCAAACCTACCTGTTAAAGGTATTCATTGCTTCTGTTACATCGCTTGCTGCTATCATTATAGCTGCTTTTGCAGCCATTTCAATGCTTTTATCTATTATTTCCCTATCCTGCTTAGAGAATTTACTCAATACATAGTCGGCCAAATCCCATTTTTCAGGGGCTCTGCCAATACCTATTCTGACCCTGGGAAAATCCTGCGACTGAAGCTGATATATTACAGACTTCATTCCGTTGTGTGTGCCAGAGCTTCCCTTGGGTCTAACTCTAATCTTCCCAGGCTCTAAATCAACATCATCATAGATAACTATTAAGTTTTCAACCGGCACCTTATACCAGTCTACAATATCTCTTACCGTTTCACCGCTTAAATTCATAAAGGTCTGAGGTTTACATAGAATGATTCTTTTGCCTTCTGCTTCACCTTCGCCATATATAGACTTAAATCCAACTTTGGATACTCTAATACCCAGCTTTTTCGATAGATAGTCTATTGTATCAAAACCAACATTATGCCTTGTATTGTCAAATCTTGAACCAGGGTTCCCCAATCCAACAATTATATAAATATCTGTCCCTTTAGATATACCTATTATGTCTAACCCCTCCCTTCGCAAAGACTTATAATGAAAGTATGCACATATATTACTTTGTTTATCTAATCTTGATAAGCTAAAAGGACGGTTCAAGTAAAGAACCGCCCAATATTATTATTACTAATATTAAACCTGTGTAAACAATGTGCTAATGGATATGTCTCCATAAATTCTTTCTATTGCTTCAGCAAAAACTGGTGCAACTGATATAGTCTTTATTTTGCTAATCTTCTTTTGATCACTCAGCGGAATAGTGTTGAGCACTACCATTTCTTTTATATCGGAATTATTTATTCTCTCAATAGCAGGACCAGATAGTACAGCGTGTGTACAGCTTGCATATACTTCCTTTGCCCCTGCCTCCATCAATGCCTGAACACCGTTTACAATAGTTCCTCCGGTATCAATAAGGTCATCTATTAACACTACCTTCTTGTTTCTTACATCGCCAATAATGTTCATAATTTCACATACATTTGCTTTAGGACGACGCTTATCAATAATTGCAAGAGGGCAATCAAGTCTTTCTGCAAGCTTTCTTGATCTAGTAACACTGCCAACGTCAGGTGAAACAACAACTAAATCATCTTGGCCTTCAAACTTTTCCTTGAAATATGCCGCAAGTAAAGGTCCACCCAGCAAGTGATCCAACGGAATGTCAAAGAAGCCCTGCAGCTGTGCAGCATGTAAATCCATAGTCAAAATTCTGTCCGCACCTGCAACTGTCAATAAGTTTGCAACAAGCTTTGCTGAAATAGGATCCCTTGCCCTTGCCTTTCTATCCTGTCTGGCATATCCAAAGTATGGCATAACTGCCGTAATCCTTCCTGCTGAAGCTCTCTTCAAGGCATCTATCATAACAAGAAGCTCCATTAGATTATCATTAACAGGTTCACAGGTTGATTGAATAATAAAAACGTCAGAACCTCTAACTACCTCTCCAATATTAACAGCACTTTCACCATCACTAAATTTCCCAACACTTGCAATTCCTACAGGTATACCTATTCTTTCTGCAATTTCATTTGCCAACTGGCGGTTTGAATTTCCTGCAAAAATCTTAATATCCTTTCCATGCAAATTCATTTCAAAGTCTCCTTCTTTTTCTATTGTTTATATTATTAAATCATTCTCTTTTCATACCCTTTTTTATAACCCAGTCTTCCTTGTTTACCTGGCGTTGTCGTGCGATAGCTAATGCATTTTCAGGTACTTCGTCAGTAATTGTTGATCCGGCTGCTATATATGCATCATTTTTTATCACTACTGGTGAAACTAAATTTACATTACAACCGATGAATGAGTTATCTCCAACAATAGTCTTATTCTTGCTCTTGCCATTATAATTAACAAAAACTACACCGCAGCCAATATTTACATTTTCTCCAACCTCAGCATCTCCAACATAGCTAAGGTGAGAAATCTTTGTCCTGTTGCCTATGATAGACTTCTTTATTTCTACAAAGTCTCCAATCTTAACGTTGTTACCAATTTTGCTTCCAGGGCGCAGATAAGCAAATGGGCCTATATGTGTGTCACTACCAACAGTACTGTCTACTATGACAGAATTTGCAACCTCAGTGCCATCTTCCACTTTACAATTTGAAACTCTTGTATTTGGACCAATAATAGCATTTTCTCCTATTATTGAATTTCCCTCTATTATAGTATTTGGTAAAATAACAGTATCCATTCCTATTGTTACTTCGGCATCTATATAAGTTGAAGCAGTATCTACAATTGTTACACCGTTTTTCATAATGTCAGAAAGAATCCTATGCTTTAGCTCATTATTTACAACTGCCAAGTCATTTCTAGTTGTTACTGCTAATAACTCGTTATTTGCCTCCTTAAGACTAAATACTTTCTTCTGCATTGATTGAAAAATATCCTGAATTATTTCTCTGTTAATCTCTACAATTTCTGATTCTTTTATTTCCGCAACAAAAAAGCCTGAATCAAAAGCATATACCCCGCCGCTGCTACTTTTCAATGCAGTCGCATGATTTTGCTCAAAGGTATGCTTATTGACAAGCTTTTTGATAGAATCCGGTTGTATAAGGGGCTGATTAGCCCAAGTTATCAGAACTACATCCGACATGGAAATATCGTCAAGTTTGGCTTCTATGTCCAAAGCATCTAAAAATACAATCTTGTTTGACACTTCGGAAAATACCTGTTCAGACCATTCCCTTAATGTTTTACCAAATGCCTTGTGCTGATAAACAGGTGTTTTAGATTTAAACTTATCACTATTCTCAGATAAGACTAAAGTAATTATACTGTTCATGAATATTCTCCCAACGTGATTTTACAGGTAATATTCTCTCACTTTTATAACTTAATTTCAACCAAAAGTAAAAAAATTATATAATAGCACAAAAAAAAAGATACATTGGTATCTTTTTTTGATAATTATTATTCAAATTATTCCTGAATACTATTAAAACTATCCAAAATAGCTGTCTGAATTTTTTCTCTTGTGCTTGCATTAATAGGGTGAGCAATATCTCTAAATTCTCCATCTGGAGTTTTCCTGCTAGGCATTGCTATAAACAACCCATTCTGACTCTCAATTATTTTGATGTCGTGCACAACAAACTCATTATCGAACGTTACCGAAACAACAGCTTTCATCTTACCTTCTGCATCGATTTTCCTTATACGGATGTCTGTGATTTCCATAGTGACGAACCCTCCAAGATATATTATGTATAATAACAATTATTCGCCATAATATTTATTATTCCTGCTTAATCCGTCATTTTTTTTAAAAAATTATAGAACTTTTTTCTTAAAATTAATAATTTGGACTGACATCTATCACTGTTGTTCCCTTATCTTGTAATTCTGACATATTATTCAACGTAACCAAGGAATAATAATTATCAACCAACTTCTTATTAGGCTGATTTGTTTCAATCAACACCCCAATTCCAACCACTTCACTTTCAAACTGCTTTGCCAGTTCTAGTATACCTGTAGCAGTTCCTCCACCCTTCATAAAATCATCTATAAACAAGATTTTTGAGTAACGTTTAAGAGATCTCATAGGAAGCACCATAGTCTGGATTTTCTTTGAAGAACCCGATAAATAGTTTATATTTACAGATGCTCCATCTGTAGCTTCATTGTAATGTCTAACAATTACAAGCGGAACATTGAGGTACTGTGCTGTAGCAAATGCAAGCGGTATACCCTTTGTTTCAACAGTAATTACATAATCAAGTTCAATGCAAGAGAACTTACTCGCAAACATCATTGCTATCTTATTGACCCATTCAGGACTATAAATGATATCAAGCATAAATAGATAGCCCCCAGGCAATAGCCTTTCTGGTTTACACAGCTCAAGGGATAGCTCCTGAAGCGTCTCTTGAATAACTTCCTCTGACATTGCAGGCATATACTTAACACCGCCCGAAGCGCCCGGTATTGTCACAATATTTCCCAAACGATTTTTATTAAAAGTATTTTCTAATATATCCAGATCTTCACTAATAGTAGACTTTGCAGAGCCGAACATTTCAGAAAAGTGTCCTAAAGTAAATATTCTGTTTGGGTTATCACACAAAGTTCTAATTATAACAGCAAGTCTTTCATTTCTTTGGATTTTCTCCATATAGTCTCCTTGGTTTTATATGTTTACATTATTTTTATTATACATGATAATCATGAATAATAAAACTCAATATTTAATTATTATTCGGTCATTTTTAATTGTTTTTTATAAACATCAATATATCGGCTGTATTAATTATTTACAACTTATAGACATATACTATAGTTGAAATGTAAAATTATTAATAATTTAGAAAAAATCATTATTGACCTTTTACAATAGTGAAAATATAATGTATTATTTGTATGGTATGACTTATGATAATTTTGTTAATATATATAGTATAATTTTGCCAGATAACTGTGTTTTCAAAGGAGTGTTTATATTTTGAATAATAATTTATCCCTATTGGATTCAAAGGATATAAAAAAAGTACATTTTATCGGTATAGGTGGTTCAAGTATGAGCGGCCTTGCAGAGATATTAATGAGCCTGGGCTATACGGTATCCGGGTCTGATATTAAAGCATCCAAAGCTACTCAGAAGCTTGAGAAACTCGGAGCAGAGATTTTTATAGGCCATAGTTCGGAAAACATTACTGACCAAAACCTTATTGTATATACGGTAGCCGTTAAGGAAGAAAATGCTGAAATGGTCAAAAGCCGTGAGTTGGGCATCAAAATAATAGATAGAGCTGAACTTTTAGGGCTCCTTATGAAACATCACAATTTTGGCATAGCGGTATCAGGTACTCATGGTAAAACAACTACCACTTCTATGATTACTACTATAATGATGGAAGCAAAACTTGACCCCACAGCACATATAGGTGGTGAGTTGGACTGTATAGGTGGAAATACCCTAATAGGTAATTCAGAATATTTTATTACAGAGGCTTGTGAGTATTATGGAAGCTTTTTGAAACTTCACCCCTTTATGGAGGTTATTCTCAACATAGAGGTCGATCATGTAGATTATTTTAAAGACCTTAATCATATAAAGGATACATTTAGTAAATTTATTTCGCTTTTGCCAAGTAACGGATATGTCGTTGCATGTGCAGATGATGCCAACACATTAAGTGTTGTATCAAACAAAGACTGTAATATAGTCACCTATGGAATTAAGAATAAGGCAAATTGGAACGCACAAAACATCACATATAATGATATGGGATTTGGGCGCTATGATTTATATCATAACGGTGAATTCATAGATATTATTTGTCTCTCTGTGCCAGGGATACATAATATAAGTAATTCCTTGGCAGCAATTGCTGCATGTTATACATGCGGATGTTCAATTGAAAGCATTAAATGCGGGCTTTTAAGCTTTGGTGGAAGCCACAAGAGATTTGAATTAAAAGGACTTGTTGATAATATCAAGGTTGTTGACGATTATGCTCATCATCCTTCAGAGGTTATGGCTACTTTAGATGCTGCACAGGGTACACACCACAATAAAATATGGTGTGTTTTCCAACCGCATACCTATACTAGAACAAAAGCCTTTATTTCAGACTTTGCAGGAGCATTTAACAACGCTGACAATGTAATTATCACAGATATATATGCCGCCCGTGAAAAAGACCCCGGCGACATTCATGCAAGCAAGCTTGCGGAATTGATTAGAGAAAAGGGGAGAAATGTTTTATATATCCCCGATTTTCAGGATATAGCAAAGTATCTCGATGAGAACGTTATGCCCGATGATTTAATTCTCACAATGGGTGCAGGAGATATTGTACGAGTAGGAGAGATGTTCCTAAATATCAGAGCTAATAAATAGATGTAATACTATTGCTAACAGTCTTTGTTGTAAGTTGCATTTATGAGTTATTTCACACTATGGTTGAGTACTTGAACACTTGGCATAAGTATTTGTACCACAATGATGCTGATTAAATATTGTAAGATAAACACGACTTATAAGGGGAGGAATTAAACACTGGTATAGTGTACAGTGTTTAATTCCTCCCTAAATTTATAATATAAATGCTTTTACAGGTGCCCTCAACCAATTATTTTACCTTGGTCATTGCAAACTTAATAACACCCTCTGTCGCAACCTTATCTTCTACCCTTGCAACTACCTTTGCCTTAGTTACACCTAGCTTAGACATTATTATTTCCGCTTCAAGAATTAGAATATCACCTGGCACTACCTGACTTTTGAACTTCATCTCTTCAATGCCAGCAAACACTCCCAACTTGCCCTTATTTTCCTCCATTACAGCAACAGCAAGACCTGCTGTCTGGGCAAGTGCTTCCACAATCAAAACACCTGGCATTATTGGATATTCAGGAAAATGGCCCTGAAAAAAGGGTTCATTTGCGGATACATTTTTTTGTGCTACCACTCTTTTGCCTGCTTCTAATTCAAGTACCTTATCAACCAGTAAAAATGGATATCTATGTGGCAGCAGCTCTCTAATCTCTTTATTTGACAACATAGTTTCACCTCAAATCGAATAATTATGACCTGGTTATATATATTCTACATCCTTTAATAAATTCCTCTAATATAAATAGACTGTCCTTAACCTGTTTTAATCCTTACAATCAGTGCTCCCCCAAGAGGCCTTTCGATACCTCTGTCCGATGGTCTGTTAACAAGTTTATTGTCAACCACCATTTGAGAGGATGCCCCTCCATCCAACATAGCAGCATCCTTTACTCCTAGCTTAATCAAATAATCAGCCAATTGCGCTCCTGGCATACCCATACTATAATCCTTTTGCCGACCATCCACTACAACAAGAAGAACACGCCCATCAGGCTTTATAGCAATGGCTGTACGGGGGTCATAATTTGTGAGATTTCCCACCCAAGCATCCCAATCCTTTACTACATTTTTACCGTCTTGCACAAGCCATGCCCCACATTCATATGCCTGAGTGGACTTGTCGAACTTGGGCTGTATATCAATTATTAGTTGGTCTCCAATATTATACTTTTCTACAAGCCCCATTTTATCGCCAAAAAAGCATAGTGTTGATATATTTTCATGCAACTCGCTTTGTGTAACACCCTTACGAATGGCAATAATCTTGTTGTCCTCTACCATTACAACTGAGTTTTTTGTCTTTACTCTGTTTGTAGACCCATATCCCGATGTATATAGAATGATATCATTTCCTTTTGAAGTACGGTTCATGTTATCCACCCTGATTTTTTGGCTGCCAGTAGTATAATTGATATTGGTCCAGAGATTGCGTAATTGCGCTCCCTTTGAGTTCACAATCAGAACGGGGTATAATCCGGTTGATGCACTGTACATATACCCATCAATAACTGCCATCCCAACAGGGTCACCATATTCATAAAAAAAACCCCCATTTACTCCGGCAGAAGCATTTTTACGCAATAGCATCTCAGTTAACTTTTCAAAACCAAATAAGCTATCATAAGATAAAACCGGCTTAAATTCAATCCTCTCATCTAACGGGTCGAACTCTAGTGTAAATATCTCTTGCTTATATTTATTAATAATTTCGGAAGTCCTTTTATAGACTATAGGGGGTTCAAGCTGAGTCTGAGCGGAGCTTGATTGATTTACAGGTGTGGTCGCATTCGGACCAGCTAGATTATTATCGTCTATTAACCCTTCACTACTATTTTGGGGGGTAAATAAAAATTGTCCTGCAATTATAATGAAGGACAATAGTAAAACGACTATAGATATTATGATAAGTAGATTTTTATTACTTCTTTTCATCGATGACGCCCCCAGCTGTATCACCTTTGGTCTGCGTGACTGTATATTGCTTGCTAAGCTGTTTATACATAACATCGCCAATACCAATACCTCTTTGTGAAGCATTTATGCATAGTTCATCATCAAGCATTGATTGAAACATTTCAGTAGCTGAATCACTGTTTAGAAAGTCGGATTTTGGTACCGTTGCTTTCATTTGTTTATACATCATGCTGATAAATATACTCTCAAATTCATTACATACCTCTTTAAGTTCCTTATCGTCACCATTAGCAGCAGCTGCTCTTAGCTTATCTTCAAACTGGCCGTCAGACACCTTTGAACTAGAAGTAGTAGCATTGTCTATTATGCTTTTAGCATTAATATTGCCTATCTCCATATCGTTTATTCACCTAACTATCTTTTAAGATTGTTTGCCATACCCAGCATATCATCAGCTGACTGTATAGCTTTTGAACTAACTTCATAAGCTCTCTGGGCTACTATGAGCTTAACCATTTCATCAACTACCTGTACATTTGATGATTCAAGGAAAAACTGGGTCATAGTACTCTTTGCATTCTCATCAAGGTTTGACTGTATAGGTTCACCTGTAGCTGAATTCATTGAAAATAAATTCTTGCCAACCGCTTCAAGTGCATATTTATTTGGAAAATTCACCATGCCAATTGTCTGCCCAAGGTCAATTATCTCCCCAGCCTTAGTAGTATAACTCATTTGTCCAGTTTCTGAAACAACGAGTTTGGACATATCAACCTCAGGGCCAAATATTATTTCCATGCCATTGTCGTCCAACACATCGTAGCCATCAGAAGTAGTGAGCTTCTTTAATCCATCAGCTGTAACACCTATCTTAAAGGAACCATCCCTAGTATATAGGGTTTGCTCTCCCTGTCCTTTTATAGTAAAAAATCCTTCTCCATCAATTGCAAGATCAAGAGGGTTATCAGTCCTATCAATACTTCCGCCTTCAAAACTTCTAGAAGTTGAGCTTACTGTTGTGCCGTGACCAACCTGAAGATTGGTTGGTTTTTGAGCATTTTCCAGTACGTATGCTCTCTCCATAGTCTGATATAATAAATCTTTGAATTCAGCTTTCTGTTTCTTGTAGCCAACAGTATTGACATTAGCTAAATTGTTTGAAATTATATCCACATTAAATTGCTGTGCCTTCATGCCTGAACCCGCGGTCCAAAGTGCTCTCATCATATAGCAGTCCACCTCTTATTAAATATCGTTATTTAATCATTGTACTAATTTGTGCTTTATATAACATATTTGTGTTTACTAATTTATCTCAACGCCCCTACTTCAGTAACTGCTTTTTGTAGAGTTCCGTCCTGAGCTTGTAGTATCTTTTGATTAGCCTCATATGCTCTAAGCACGGTGATCATATCTACCATTTCACTAATAACGTTTACATTTGACTGTTCTGTGTATCCCTGTAGCACATTTCCCTCAAATGCAACTATATCACTCCCATCATTTTCGACAAGATTATCACCATATTTTCGAAGCTTTGTAGCGTCACTAAATTGAGCTATCCTGAGTTTATCAACCAAAATATTATTCTGTATGATCTCACCGCTTTGAGTAACAGAAAAACTACCAGGGTTCATTATGATTATACCGTTCTCACCCATAACGTGATAGCCCTCTTTTGTAACTAGCTCATTGTATGCATTAAGTACAAATGACCCATCTCTGGTATAATACTCATTTGAATCATTGTTTTCGCCCGGTACTGATATAGTAAAAAAGCCTGGGCTGGAGGTTTCTGATGTATTTGCATCGCTCAAAGCAAGATCAAATGAATCCTCGGTCTTTACTACCTGACCTTGAGTATAATATGTGAAAACCTCTCCAACATCACTGCTGAGTTGCATTGACCCAATCGTTGGATTAAGCGGAGTCTTGTTATCATTGATTCTTTTGGTAAGAAGACTAGGAAAGCTTTCAAACACTACTGTATCCTTTTTGAACCCAGCAGTATTAACATTAGCTAAATTGTTGGAAATGACGTCCATTTTCCTGCTATTTGCGAGCATGCTCCAACCTGACGTATAAAGACCTCTAATCATTAAAATTCCCCTCAAGAAATTAATTTGTTTTGCATATAACCTATATCGGCTTAATGACCTCATTTATTTATACCTAAATAGTAAATTGACTATAAGTAAAAATCTAGTTTTATATATAAAAAAGCAATCAATTTCACTTAATAGTGATAATAGATCGCTTTTAGTGCTGTATTTTTATTTGTTACATTCATAGTTAATATTATTATATAAAATAATGACTCTATTATTTATGCAAGATAATGTGCTCTATTTAATGGGTAGCTTATTTTTATCGCCTGTTTCCTCTGCTTTCAGAGAGTATGCTCTCTTCAATAGCTTCAATATTATCAAGCGCCTTGCCTGTTCCAAGTGCTACACATGAAATAGAATCATCTGCTATTAGGACATTAATACCTGTCTTTTCCTGAAGAAGTTTGTCCAAACCATATATCAGGCTTCCTCCACCTGTCATGACAATTCCTCTGTCACTAATATCAGCAGCTAATTCTGGAGGAGTACGTTCCAAAACTGAATGAACAGCCTCAACAATGCTAGATACTGGTTCTTCCAGTGCTTCCATCATTTCAGTTGATGAAATACTGATTGTCTTTGGCAGCCCAGAAATAAGGTTTCTACCCCTAATATCCATATTCACTTCCTGTACTCTTGGATAAACAGTACCGATATTAATCTTGAGTTCCTCAGCTGTTCTTTCACCTATCATTATATTGTGTTTCTTGCGCATATATCTAACGATAGCTTCATCAAACTTGTCACCGGCAACCTTAATAGAAGTACTAACAACAGTACCTCCGAGAGAGATAACTGCAATATCAGTAGTACCTCCACCCATATCAACAACCATACTTCCACATGCCTTAGCAATATCAATACCAGCTCCTATTGCCGCTGCTATAGGTTCCTCGATAAGATAAGTTCTTCTGGCACCAGCCTGCATTGATGCATCAATAACGGCACGCTTTTCAACTTCAGTAACTCCACTAGGTACACATACCATTATTCTAGGTTTAAAAAATCTTCTGCTGCCAGTAACTTTATTAATAAAATACTTGAGCATTCTCTCAGTAATATCATAATCAGAAATAACACCTTCTCTCAAAGGTCTTATTGCAACTATATTACCGGGAGTTCTGCCTAGCATTCTCCTAGCCTCTTCACCTACTGCCAAAAGCTTATTGGTGTTCTTGTCAATAGCTACAACAGAAGGTTCTCTCAGAACAATACCTTTTCCCTTAATATAAACAAGTACAGTAGCCGTACCTAAATCTATCCCTATATCCTGTCCAAATGCCAATTATAACAACTCCCTTTTAATACTATTATTTATTAACCTCATAAATCTAAAACTAGTTTATCTTAAATGTTCTTTTGAGGCAAATCAAAAACCTCAAGCAATTTTATTTAAATATAGATTGTGTAAAAAAGCATAAAAATAAAAAGTAAAATTTACCTATTTAATAATATCTCATTATTCCTTATTTTTCAATATTAATGTAGATTATTATCAGGATTTCGTGTCAGAATTAAAGTTTTTGGTGTGAAACACAAAAAAGCCGAGAGTTTACCTCCCAGCTTTTACCTTATCCTTTATGTAAATGATTATTTCAATGGTATCTATCCTGTACAGATTTTACTTTACCTGATACTTTGCTTTTGTTGCTTCTCCACCACGTATATGCCTTTCGGCTTTGTTCTCCTCTAGAATCAATCTTACCTCATTCATTAGTATAGGATTAATTTTTTCCAAACGCTCTGTTACATCTTTATGTACTGTACTTTTGGATATTCCAAATTTTTTAGCTGCATAACGTACGGTAGTCTTTTTGTCGATAATATAATTGGCGAGTTCAATAACTCGTTCTTCTATGTATTCCTTCAACTATTTACCCTCCTTTAATAAGGTATATTTAAGGCAGAAAGACCTGCCAAAAAGCATACGTTTCCAGATGTCTCAATGTATATATATGCCTTATTTAGATGGGTTATGAATAAATTATTAACGTTCAGTATCTAACAAATAACATCTATAAGAATAAATTATTGTTTGAAACATACCCCCCCGTGGTATATAATGTCATTAAGATAACTTTTACAAAATTAATATAAGCATTTATAATAAACCCAAAAAATAAAAATTATAATAATCTGTTTTGAGGAAGGATTGGTTTTAATGTCTAAAAAAGTAGTAATAATAGGTGGAGTTGCAGGTGGAGCTTCGGCTGCTGCTAGACTCAGAAGACTTGATGAATCTCTTCAGATAGTCATGTTTGAAAAAGGAGAATATATATCCTTTGCCAATTGTGGTCTACCATATTATATTGGCGATACAATAAAAAACAGGAATAGCCTTCTTATTCAATCAGTTGAGGGCATGTCTTCGCGCTTTAATATGGATATTAGGAATTTCAGTGAGGTCATTTCAATTGATAAGGAGAATAAGCGGTTAACAGTCAAAAATCATAAAACAGGTGAAACCTATGAGGAGAGCTATGATACTCTTGTGCTATCTCCTGGAGCCAGTCCTGTTCGTCCTCCTATACCCGGAATAAAGGACGCTAACAACATATTTACACTTAGAAACATCCCTGATATGGATGCAATAAAGGAATATATCAAAAAAAACGATCCAAAGTCAGCAGTTATAGTAGGTGGTGGATTCATCGGATTAGAGATGGCTGAAAATCTCCATCAGCTTGGGATTCATATAACTCTAGTAGAGATGCTGGATCAAGTAATGGCACCCCTTGATTTTGAAATGGCTCAAATTGTTCACAGCCATTTGATTGATAAAAAGGTCGATCTGATTTTGGGCAATGGTGTAAAGGAATTCTCGGAGGGTGGTAAAAGGATAACGCTTAATAGCGGAAAGCAGCTCTCTACTGATATGATAATTCTATCCATCGGTGTTACTCCCGAAACAAGAATTGCAAAGGAAGCCGGTCTCACCCTTAATGCTAGAAATGCTATTGTTATTGATAAGCACATGAAAACCTCTGACCCAAATATCTATGCAATTGGAGATGCCGTTGAAGTTATTGATTATATTAGCGGTAATCCTACTATGATCCCATTAGCTTGGCCTGCAAACAGACAGGGCAGACTGGTAGCAGATAATATTTGCGGTATAGACGCAGTATACAACGGCACACTTGGTACTTCTGTAGCAAAGGTGTTTGATTTGACTGTTGCAACTACCGGGAATAACGAAAAAAGCCTTAAGAAAAATAATACACCTTATAAAGTAGTACACATACACCCAGGTTCACATGCAGGGTATTATCCTGGTGCCTTCCCTATTTCACTTAAACTCATTTTTGCTCCTGATACAGGAAAAATCTTAGGTGCGCAAGCAGTAGGATATGAAGGTGTGGATAAGAGAATAGATGTTATTGCAACAGCTATAAAGGGTAACCTTACTGCATATGATCTTCCCGACCTAGAGCTAAGCTATGCTCCCCCATACTCATCTGCAAAAGATCCTGTTAATATGGCAGGGTATACAGCCACCAATATATTGGATGGGTTGGTTGACAATGTTCAATGGTATGAAATTGATGAATTGGCACAACAGGATGGGATAATTTTAGATGTAAGAGATGAATTCGAGGTTGAACTTGGTAGTCTCAATGAATATATAAATATTCCACTAAGTCAATTGAGAAGTCGCCTAGGTGAACTGCCAAAGGATAAGACTATCTATACCTATTGCCAAGTAGGGCTTAGAGGATATCTGGCATGCAGAATACTCAATCAGGCAGGCTTCAAGTGTAGAAACCTTGATGGCGGGTACAGAACCTACAAAATAGCAAAAGGTATGTACAATAAAAGCGGTAGCAGTGTTGATAAAGAGCAAACAAGTGATACAGGAGTTAGCATAAAGGCGGATAACACAGCTGATGAAAAGTCAGATAATGATACAAAATCTACTGTTGTGAGGCTGGATGCATGTGGACTTCAATGTCCTGGGCCTATTCGAAAGGTATATGAAGAGATAAACAAGATTCAGCCCGGTGATATTCTTGAGGTTTACTCTACTGATCCCGGCTTTATAAAGGATATCTCCTCTTGGTGTCTTAGCACTGGCAACACCTTAATTAGAACTGAGCATTTAAAAGATAAGAAAGCATTCGTTGCAGTAATAAAAAAAGGCAGGGAAAATGTCACTCCAAGCAATACAGGTAAAAATGCAGGGAGTAATGTAGTGAGTAATACAGGGAGTACCGCTGATAATAATACCCCTAATATGCTATCTAGCAATGGCGTTATTGGTTCTGATAAACAGGGTGCAACCATGGTGGTATTTAGCGAAGACCTAGATAAAGCAATTGCATCGTTCATAATAGCCACAGGTGCAGCTTCTATGGGCAAACAGGTCACGATGTTCTTTACCTTCTGGGGATTAAATATTCTAAAGCGCAAGGATAAACCAGGTGTAAAGAAAGATATGCTGGAAAAAATGTTTGACTTTATGCTCCCAAGTAATACAGGTAAGTTGCCACTTTCCAAAATGCACATGGGAGGCATGGGTCCTAAGATGATAAAAAATATTATGAAGAAAAAGAATGTGGATGATATTGATACATTAATAAAGAATGCTGTCGATATGGGTGTAAAGCTCGTTGCATGCTCAATGTCAATGGATCTAATGGGTATTAAGAAAGAGGAATTACTTGATGGGGTTGAAATTGCGGGAGTAGCAAGCTATCTAGCTTCAACAAATGATTCAGGACTCAACTTATTTATATAGGCTACATTAGTTGCTAGACCACTTGATTAAAGGACCTAAAAAAAGGTGATACCTGTCAAAATCCAGTATCACCTTTTATGATTATTCTGAAAATTTCATAAACCTGTTAATGGTTTTAGTTAGCTCGGCAACTGCAGCATCCTTATCTTCCGAGGACATTGCATTTTCTATACAGCTTAGTGAATGTGTCTCCATTATAAGCAGAGCAGCCTTATTTATAGCAGCCTTTACAGCAGACACCTGTGTAATAATATCTACACAACTTTGCTCTTCCTCTACCATCCTTTGAATACCTTTTATTTGACCTTCTATTCGTCTAAGCCTCTTTAAAACATCAGCTTTAGTATTAGCCTTATCACTCATTAATCTTATCTCTCCTTTGCTGCTCGGGGCCCATACTAATTATATATCTAAATATATAAAATCACACTAATTAATTTTCTTTTTGCATATGTTTGCTAATGGACAATCTAAACAAACGGGCTTCTTTTTACAATGCTCCTTTGCATGCTGCACAATAAGGGCATGAAATTCATTATAAATGTATAAATCCCTAGGTATTATGTCCTCTATCATTGTCCTGATTTCATCGTAATGCTTTGGAAGTGTAAAGCCTAATCTATCCAGTATCCTCTTTGTATATGCATCAATTACAAAGAAAGGCTTATCTAGAGCATACGTCAATATGGAATCAGCGGTCTCCCTACCTACGCCCTTTACTGATAGTAGTTCATCTCTTAATTTTTGCCCATCCTGCTCTTTTACCCGTTCAATATTGAAGCCATAATTTTCAAACCATTGAGTCAATGCCTTCAGCTTCATAGCCTTCATGTTATGAAAACCACTTGCGTGAATTAGCTTTGCAAGCTCTTCATTAGATAGTCCAAGCACTGCCTGGGGATTTAAGAAATCTCCCATGTTTGCGATTGCTTTTTCTACGTTTGTCCAATTAGTATTTTGTGTCAAAATGGCACCCACCATCATTTCAAATGGGGTGCGAGCTGGCCACCAGTTTCTTTTGCCATAATACTTTAGGAGCAAAGTAAAAATGTCATTAAGAGTATGCATATTTGTCCCTCAAAATTTTCATTTTATTTAGGTTCAATCCTAATAATACTATATTTCTATCTTAAGATTCAGATTTTCCATCTTCTATTGGCTTTAGGATAACCTTCCGCTGAAATCTTCATAGTTAAAGGTTTTTATTATTTCAAGACCACGCTCCTCACTATATAGCGCAATGGAGGGCAGGTTCACACCATTAAAAGTATTGTTCTTTACCATGGAGTAATGTGCCATATCACAGAAAACCAGCTTGTCACCAATATCAAGAGGCTCTTTGAAGGAGTAGTCTCCGATAATATCGCCGGCTAGGCAGGTATTGCCGCCAAACCTGTAGGTATACCTATATTCATCCGGTTTTCCTGCTCCAATAATATTGGGCCTATAAGGCATTTCGAGCACATCGGGCATATGACAGGCAGCAGATGCGTCTAGAATACCTATTTTAATTCCATTATCCACTATATCTAAAACGGATGCCACCAAATAGCCCGTATTCAAAGCTACAGCTTCGCCAGGCTCAAGGTATATGTCCACATTATACTTATTTTTTAAATATAGTATACACTCTATCAGCTTCTCAACATCATAATCGGGACGTGTTATATGGTGTCCACCACCAAGATTAAGCCACTTCATACCCTTCATATAAGGCCCAAATTTCTCATCAAAGGCCTTTATAGTACGTTCAAGGGTATCTGAATTTTGCTCACACATTGTGTGAAAATGCAGTCCATCTATCCCGTCTAACTCATCGGGTCTAAAATTGGCAACAGTTACACCCAGGCGGGACCCAGTATAGCAAGGATTGTAAATAGGTGTTTCAATCTCTGAATATTCGGGATTTACACGAATGCCGCATTCAATTTTTCTATGGTAAGCTTTGATTCTGTCTCTGAATTTTCTCCACTGAGCAAATGAATTAAAAACTATGTGATCACTGTAGGAAATCAACTCATCAAACTCATGCTCCACATAAGCAGGTGCATATACATGAACCTCTTTACCCATCTTCTCATATCCCAGACGAGCTTCAAAAAGTGAACTAGATGTCACCCCAGCTAGGTATTTTCCTACAAGGGGATACACAGCATGCATAGAGAAGCCCTTTTGAGCTAGAAGTATTTTAGCACCTGTTCTTTTTTGAATAGAGTCCATTAACTCAAGATTTTTGATAAGCAAACTTTCATCTACTACATAACAGGGCGTAGGAACCTTATTGAAATCTATCGGCATTTTATTTTCTCCTTTTCCAGTTTAAAATGTCCCCCACCTGATAAAATGTGGGGGACATGCCTTGTAAACTTAGTGTAATGTTAGCTGAGCTAACTCTCTGCTTCTATTGTGATTTAGATAGCAGCACAATAATTAGCTATCAGACTAATAAATCTTCTTAGTATAATCAGTTAAAAAATCTTATTAGTCTGATTAATCCAACAAATATTATTAGTATAATCAGTCTAACAATGTAGGATTCAAATCCTCCTGCCAAGGCAGACCATGCTTATTGAGAGCATCCATAAACGGATCAGGATCGAATTCTTCAATATTATATACTCCAGGCTTTTTCCAAAGTCCCTTCATAATCATCATAGCACCAATCATGGCAGGTACTCCAGTGGTATAAGAAATAGCCTGTGAACCTACTTCTGCATAGCACTCTTCATGCACACAGACATTATATACATAATAAGTCTTTGGTTTGCCGTCCTTCACTCCCTGAATAACACATCCAATGTTGGTTTTTCCTTTTGTCCTTGGTCCAAGTGAGGCAGGGTCTGGCAGTACTGCCTTTAAAAATTGCAATGGTATAATTTGCTTACCTTCAAACTCAATAGGCTTAATGGATGTCATTCCAACATTTTCAAGCACCCTCAAATGAGTAAGATAATTATCTGAGAAGGTCATCCAAAAACGGATTTGCTTGAGTCCCTTTATATTTATTGCTAATGATTCCAGCTCTTCATGATACAAAAGGTATATATTCTTTGGTCCAATTTCAGGCAAATCATAGGTCTTCTTGAATTCGAGAGGTTTTGTTTCTACCCACTCCCCATCCTTCCAATACCTTCCATTGGCTGTAATTTCTCTAATATTAATTTCAGGGTTAAAGTTTGTTGCAAAGGGATATCCGTGGTCTCCAGCATTTGCATCAACTATATCTATGTAGTGAATTTCATCAAAATGATGCTTTTGAGCATAGGCGCAAAATACTCCTGTTACACCTGGGTCAAACCCGCTCCCTAGTAAGGCTGTAAGTCCTGCCTTTTCAAACTTCTCTCTATATGCCCATTGCCACTTGTATTCAAACTTCGGAATCTCGGGTGGCTCGTAGTTTGCTGTATCAACATAGTGTACACCCGTTGCAAGACATGCATCCATGATAGTTAAATCCTGGTATGGTAGTGCAACATTTATTACAATCTCAGGCTTAAACGCATTGATAAGGTCAATAACCTCCTGAGTATTATCAGCATCAACCCTTGCAGTATGTACAATGGTCTTTGTATCCTTAAGTGTATTTTTAATAGCGTCACATTTTTCCTTTGTTCTGCTTGCTATCATTATCTCCTCAAAAACATCAGGTACCTGGCAGCATTTATGTATTACGACATTTGCTACGCCCCCTGCTCCGATTATTAAAGCTTTTCCCATATCAGTACCTCCCTTTTGAATTTTATTAGCATGATTATACAGCTATGTATCATAAATTGCAATAAATTCCTACGAATATCATTAAATTTATTTAAAATATCAGAAGAATCTAAACTTAAGTTGAAATTCCTCTAATATTCTCTGCTTTACTACGTATTTCTAGTTTTTCCATTACAATGATTTTCAAATATACGTATTGCTCATGATACATGTAATATCTGGTAAGTATAAGCCATTGCAATTGAAAGTATCCTGCACTTTAAGTGATATTTAGCGCTCGTAGTATGTATACCCTCTAAGACCATTTTCATATGCCTTCATAATCTCACGCCTCTCGGTTGCAGTAATCTTACCTTCTCTGATTGCATCCTCAGCTCTTTCACGAAAACGAACCAGCATATCCTTAGGCTCATATTCTACATAAGAAAGAACATCCGAAACGCTGTCCCCATGAAGCTCTTTTACAAGATCATAGCCTCCGTCAGAATTAACTCTTACACTTACTACATTTGTATCTCCAAAAAGATTATGTAAGTCTCCAAGGGTTTCTTGGTATGCTCCCACCAGGAAAACACCCAAGTAATAGTCTTCTCCGTTTTTTAACTCGTGCAAAGGCAGGGTGGTTCTAACATCGTGTAAATCTATAAATCTATCAATCTTTCCGTCACAGTCACATGTAATGTCAGCTATTACAGCATTACGCTTTGGAAATTCCAGCAATCTATGTAAAGGTACAATGGGGAATAGCTGATCGATAGCCCAACTATCTGGTATTGACTGAAATACAGAAAAGTTGCAATAATAAATATCAGCAATTGCACTCTCTATATCCTCTAAATCTGGTGGAGGAGTCTTGAGCTTCTGTTTTTCCTTTGCAATCTGATTAATAGTATTCCAGAAAATCTTTTCTGCAAATGATCTTTCTCGAAGGCTTATTCTGCCATGCTTAAACATTCCTCTTATATCATCTCTATAATATAGGGCATCGTTATAGCATTCCTGTATATTTTTTAGGTTTAGATTCTTATTTACGTCAAATAAGTTCTTTACCGCCTCGGTTGCGTTGTCTTCAAGCTTATCGGGTATCTCATATTCCTCAAACTTCTCCACATCCAACACATTGAATAATAGCACTGAATAATATGCAACTGTAGTACGTCCTGATTCTGTCACAATTACAGGATGCGGTATTTGGCTCGGATCAAGTACTGACATAACAGCCTCAACAATGTCGGTACAATACTCTTCAACAGAATAGTTTCTACTATTTGTATAATTAGTATTGGAACCATCATAGTCAACTGCAAGTCCTCCCCCTAAATCTAGGTAGCCCATTGGAGCTCCCTCTTTTACAAGCTCTGCGTAGACTCTCGTTGCCTCAAGTACTGCAGAACGTATATCTCTAATATTTGGAATCTGAGAGCCAAGGTGATAGTGCATAAGTTTTAAGGCCCCCAGCATATTTTTTTCTTTTAATGTATCAACCATTGAAATAACCTGAGTAACGTTAAGACCAAAAATACTTCTGTCCCCACCTGACTCAGTCCAATGACCGCCAGCTTTAGCAGAAAGCTTAATTCGGATACCTATATTAGGCTCTACGCCCAAAGCTTCAGAGCGTTCCAAAACAAGGTCTAGCTCAGTAGGAATCTCTATTACAAAGAAACACTTATAACCCATTTTGACAGCATAAAGACCCAAATCAATGAATTCTTCATCCTTGTATCCATTACAAATAAGACATGCTTCCTTGTCCTTCATTGCGGATAAAGCAGCTACTAACTCAGCCTTTGAGCCTACCTCAAGTCCATGGTGGTATCGCTGTCCAAATCTCGTAACCTCTTCAACAACCTGCTCTTGTTGGTTTACCTTGATAGGATATACCCCTCGATACTCATTCTGGTAGTGTAGCTTTTTCATTGCTTCAGCAAATGAATTGTTTATGAATGAAATTTGTGAGTCCAAGATATTTTCGAACCTTAGTAAAACTGGCATATCAAGTCCTCTTTCACGTATACCTGAAATAATATCCATAATACTGATAGAAGATGATTCATCATCCTTATAAGGGCTTACCATTACCTCACCCTTATCAGATATAGAAAAATAGCCATTACCCCAATTTTTAATGCCATAAAGCTCTTCAGACTTTTCTCTTGTCCATCTACCTAAAATCTCCGGTTTATTCATGGTCTTATTTCCCTTTCGCAAAACGCCAAAATAGTAAGAATATCTAAATATTATTTTGTATTAATGCAAAAGATAACATATGAATTACTTTATTGTCAATGATTATCATCAACAGATATCCGTATAAGGAATAAACATTATTTTAGTTAGAATTTAGTTTAGTTATATAGACCTCATAACGCGCATAGCATTTAGTACTGCTATCAGCGCAACACCAACATCTGCAAATACTGCTTCCCACATTGTAGATAGCCCAAATGCAACCAATACCATAACAAGCAGCTTAACTGCAAATGCAAATATAATATTCTGCCATACTATTCTTCTAGTACGCTTTGCTATCTTTATGGCAGTTACTAACTTAGATGGTTCATCATTCATAATAACAATATCGGCCGCCTCAATTGCTGCATCTGAACCCAATCCTCCCATAGCAACTCCAATATCAGCCCTTGTAAGTACAGGAGCATCATTTATCCCATCTCCAACAAAAAGCAATTTCCCCTTTTTACTTGTCTTCTCTCCAAGCATTTCTAGCTTTTCAACCTTTTGATGAGGCAACAGTTCTGAATAAACCTCATCCAACCCCAAATCCGAAGACACCCTTTGTGCAACAAGTTTGTTATCCCCAGTAAGCATAACTAGTTTGCTAATTCCAACCGCTCTGAGGTTTGTAATTGCCGAGCGTGCATCATCCTTTTCCTCATCTGATATAACAATATATCCTGCATAAACTCCATTTACAGCTAGATATACTACCGTTCCGATTTCATTAGCTCCGACTCCATTAGCTCCCACTTCATTAGCTCCAACTCCATTAGCTCCTATTTCATTAGCTCCAGCTTCATCATATCCTGCAAGCTTAACATCCATCTCTTCCATAAGCTTTATATTGCCAGCTAACACCGTTGTTGTACCAAATGCTTCAGAAATATTAGCTTTTATTCCTTGTCCTGCAATATCCTCGTAATCGGCTATTGCAGATTTATCCACTTCCTTGCCATAAGCTTTTAGGATTGAGGCAGCAATAGGATGAGTTGAATAGCTTTCTGCATATGCTGCATACCTAAGTAACTGCTGTTCTGAGATGGCATCAGGTATATCACTGTGCTGCTCCGAAATTACATATGGTTTTTCACCCTTCTGTTCTTGATTAGCATGTAGCTTATCACTCTGCCCTTCTGAAATGGCATAAGGCTTATCTCTCTGAACTTCAGATACCTTATTGTTCACAGTGTGTATCTTTGTTACCTTAAATATTCCCTTTGTCAATGTACCAGTCTTATCAAATACTACAGTCTCAACAGCATTTAGTGCTTCTAAATAATTGCCCCCTTTAACAAGAATACCATTTCTCGAGGCACCTCCAATTCCACCAAAAAAGCTTAGTGGGATTGATATTACTAATGCACATGGACAGGAAACTACTAGGAATGAAAGCGCCTTATACACCCATTCTGTAAATGTTTCCCCGCTTATTACTAGCGGAGGGATTACAGCTACTAACACAGCCGCCATTACTACAGCAGGTGTATACCATCTAGCAAATTTAGTTATAAAATTCTCGGTTGGTGCCTTTTTGCTACTTGCATTCTGAACCAACTCAAGAATTTTCGACACTGTAGATTCTCCAAATCCTTTTGTGACTTCTACTATGAGTAACCCATTCTTGTTAATTGACCCTGAAAGCACTTCACTACCTATGGTTACTTCACGGGGTATAGATTCACCGGTTAGAGCAGATGTATCAAGCATTGAACTACCCTCTATCACCCTTCCGTCAAGTGGGACTTTTTCACCGGGCTTTATAATAATGTAGTCTCCTATTTTAACACTTTGAGGAGATACCCTTAACTCTTTATCTCCCTGCTTTAGATTTGCAAAATCTGGTCTAATATCCATTAAAGCAGTGATAGAACGGCGTGAGCGGTTTACCGCCATATCCTGAAAGAATTCTCCAACCTGATAAAAAAGCATAACTGCTACACCCTCAGGAAATTCCTTTATGGCAAACGCCCCTATTGTAGCTATACTCATTAAAAAGTTTTCATCAAATACTCTACCGCGTATAAGGTTTTTGGCTGCTTTTAGTACAACGTCCCCACCTATAATAAAATAACTGAGTAAAAATACTGTGAGCTCGGCGTAAAAAGGCAGCTTCAATACGATGCCGGCAGCATATAGTAAAACTCCTATGCTAAACAATACAAGTTTTTTTCTCGTTATTAAGCTGTCATGATTGTGTTCATCATGGTTATCATGGTCATCATCATTGTGACTACTATTTCCATGGTCAATATCATAATGACTACTGTTGTTGGGTCTATTATTATGGTGATTACCATCATAAAGAGGGTTTTCTATGCTACAACTACTGCAGTTTAATTCACCGCAATTACTGCTGCAATTGTTGGAACTACAATTTTCACCACATACTGGGGAATTTCTTCTGCCCTCTTTGCTTATATCAAAAGACTTATCTCCCACCACAACAATTTTTAATCCATATTCAACCTTATGAGCAGTTTTCTTGGCAAGCTCTATGACCTTTTCTTTATTAGCAGAACTATCTATATTAATAATCATCCTAGAAGAAATGAAATCTACAACTACGTTATCAATACCGTCAAGTTTCTGAACTGCTCTTTCAATGTTAGCTGCACAATTTGCACAGTCTAGACCCTTTATCGAAAATACTACTTCATTTTTTGCCATCTATATCCCTCATCTCTTTTCTCCAACATGATCAAGCCCCTGTTTGAATATATCCTTTACATGATTATCATCTAGTGAGTAGTACACTATCTTGCCTTCTTTTCTATTGCGAACTAATCTTGCCTGTTTGAGTACTCTGAGTTGATGTGAAATTGCCGACTGAGACATATTTAGCAGAACAGCAATATCGCACACACACATCTCTGCCTCACTCAGCGCACACAATATTTTGATTCTAGTAGAGTCTCCAAATACTTTAAACAGTTCAGCTAAATCATATAAGCTTTCTTCCTCAGGCATTTTATCCATAACTGCTTTAACAAGCGCCTCATGGATTACACTACAATCACATCTTTCTATTCCATATCTCTCGTCTATCATATTCTTTACCTTTCTTATTGTTCTATTAATATTAATAAGTAATATGTATATATGAACATATGAATAACTGTTCATATGTTATGCTTAAATTATATGCCCTTATTCTTATAAATGCAATACCCAAATTGAAAGCTTTGGATATATACATTTAAAATATAAGGGCATATAGTTACCGAAAGTTTTGTAAATGTTATTATATATTATGCTATTTCAAAAAAATCGTTACTTTAATTAATCTCAACTTTGTCAATATTTATGTACAGTTCTATAATCATGTACTCTTAGCTTATTCCTTAACCTTTAAGTTCTCTTTTTAGTATCTTGCCAGAGCTGTTTTTGGGTAGGCTGTCAACAAATTCAATATCCCTTGGAATCTTATATAACGCAAGCCTCTCCTTGAGATATTTATTAAGCTCTCTAGCAGTACATAACTCGCAATCCTTCAGTACTACAAACGCCTTAACAAATTCACCTCTCAGCTTGTCATTTACTCCAATAACAGCAGCTTCCTTTACCTTTGAATACTGGTATAATATTTCCTCCACTTCTCTAGGATAAACATTCATGCCTCCAACAATGACCATGTCTTTTTTTCTATCAACTATATATATGTAACCGTCCTCATCCTTTTTAGCCAAATCACCAGTGTGCAGCCATCCATTTCTTAAAGTTTTATTCGTTTCCTCCTGCTGACCATAATAGCCCTTCATAACACTTTCACTTTTAACAATAAGCTCGCCTACTTCTCCTGCCTTTAACTCATTATCATTTTCATCTACGATTTTACATTCAACATCAATTAACGGAATACCAATAGAGCCCTCCTTTTGGACACCATCTAGAGGATTAAAGGCAACAGCAGGAGCCGCCTCTGTTAAGCCATACCCTTCAACAACAGGTAGCTTGAGTATTTCTTTTGCCTGTCTGAAAATTTCTACTGGCAAAGCAGCTCCACCTGATACAGCTAAACGTAGTTTTGGGAAAGTAATATTCTTTTTGCCTGCTTCTAGCAATACTATGTACATGGCAGGAACACCCATAAACACTGTAATTTCATCTTTTAAAAGGGACTCTACTACTTCCTTTGGGGAAAAGCTTTCTATTATAACTATCGAAGAACCCGACCACAAGGGCATCAATACGCATGCTGTAAAGGCAAATACATGAAACATAGGTAGTACACACATGTATATGTCATCTTTCCTGCTGAACAGCCCTTGTCTACATTGTTCTGAATTTATTACTAAATTCTTGTGGGTCAGCATAGCCGCCTTTTGCTTTCCAGTTGTTCCAGATGTATAAAGAAAGGTTGAAACTGCACTCTCATCATAAAATTCTTTAAATTCCATTCCCTGTGTTTTTTCGATATCCTCATCAAAGTCTTCCCCAAGCACAAATACTGTGACATCTAGGGCATTATGAATAGCTTCTTTGGTGAGTTTTGCCTTCTGAAGTATTAATGGGTGAATAATCATGTATTTTGCTTCAGAATTCTTAACTATGTATGCTATTTCCTCCATAGTAAGCAGCAAGTTAATTGGGACTATAATAGCCCCGTTTTTTACTACACCAAAGTAGGAATAAATAAACTCGGGTGAATTGGGACAGCTAAGCACCACCTTCTCCCCATGTTGTATACCTAATTTTTGCATAGTTTTTGCATAATGGATAACAATCCTATCCAACTGCCCATAAGTTATTGAATTTCCCTTAAATTTGATAGCAACATCATTTTCCACAAAATTATTTTTATAAATATTACCTACCATTAATATCTACCCCCAATAATTATTTTACATTTATTATAGCATAGATATAATTTTTGGTAATTATTTTTATAAAAAAAAAGAATCTATCCCCATTTTATGCACAATGGGGGTAGATTCGTGATTAATTAATGCATTCTAGCTATTTAGACAATCTAGTAGCTGCTATATTCTCTATCTGTGATTAATTATAGTATTGTAACTATGGTCAATTGTACTGAAAAATATAATTTATTTACTTCCATTCATTCCATTTATCAGGACAAAAGCCTACGGTTGCTAGTTTTCCGTTTCGAACAATTGGTGTTTTATATAACTTGGGGTTCTTGAAAAGCACCTCAGCTGCAACATTCCCAACACCAAGCTGTTGCATATTTAATGTTTTGTATTCTTTACATTCAGCATTAATTAATGCCTTTAACCCAACCGCATTTTTAACACTTTCAAATTCACCCTTGCTCATTCCATATTTAAACAGGTCTATATACTGATAAGAAATCTTTCTTTCCTTAAAATAGCGTTCTGCCTTCTGTGTATCAAAACATTTTTTTGCTCCAAAAATCTGAATATTCATAAATCTCCTTACATTATCAGCATTCCAAAATCCTGTATTCCAAAGGCCCTAATTCAAATGCTGCTATACCAGACTTATACTCTATGCATTCCCCAGTAATAATATCCTTAACTGTTTCTGTCTTGTATCTAGCCAAGTCAAGACGAACATAAGCATTATTACTATCGCTTGTATTAACTGATAAACATATACGTTTATCAGTATCCATTCTAATCATAGCATATGCTTGGCTATAGCAATATATCATTTCGTATTCACCGCCAGATAGCTGGTTGTACTTCTTTCTAATAGAGATAAGAAATCTAAACCATGTCAATATCTCACTATCCTCTTTACCCCATGGATATGCCATCCTGTTGAAGGGGTCCTCATATCCTTGCATTCCTGCTTCGTCACCATAATAGATAGTTGGTACACCTGGAAGGAAGAATTGCAGAAGCGTAGCAACTTTCAGCCTTCTTTTAGCAATAGCATATTGTTCTGGATTCAATCTATAAATAGCCTTGTCATCTCGACTTAAGTCATTTTTGCTTGGGGCACCGCTTAAAACAGTAATTACTCTTTCAATATCATGCGTTGTTAATAGATTCATCAAGCAATGCAGTACTGGGGGTGGATAGTTCTCAATAATGCTCATTATACTGTTTGAAAACTCACATGCTGTTATCCTGCATAAGCAAAAGTCGACTATTGCGTTACGAAATGGGTAGTTCATAATAGAATCAAATTCATCCCCAAATACATATTCCTTTTGTTGCCCATAACTCGACTTATTTGATGCATCCTCCCAAACCTCTGCTACTAATACCGCATCCTCTTTTTCCTTTTTAACGTTTTCTCGCATTGTTTTAAGGAAGGAATCAGGTAGCTCGTCAGCCACATCCAGCCTCCATCCAGAGGCCCCATGTCTTAACCACTTTTTGATTATAGCATCTTTTGAGCTTAAAATATAATCTACATACGATGGCTCAAGTTCATTAATATTGGGCAATGTGTCAAAGCCCCACCAACTGTCATACCTGTCCGGAAAAGCTGAAAACGAGTACCACTTAAAGTATGGAGAGATTTGTGACTGATATGCACCTAAATCTGGATAATTACCATATTTATTAAAGTATTTACTGTCACTGCCTGTATGGTTGAAAACACCATCAAGTATAATACGGATTCCATATTTGTCAGCCTTTTCGCACAGCTCTTCAAACATCTCTGTTGTTCCAAACATAGGGTCAATTGACTCATAGTCACCTGTGTCATACTTATGATTGGTAGATGACTTAAATATTGGGTTGAGATAAATAATTGTTATTCCTAAATCACGTAGGTAAGGTAATTTCTCGATTATTCCACTGAGGTTACCTCCAAAAAAGTCATTTGCAAGATACTCTGTTCCAAACTGTTCAACCTTATAATACGGAGTATCTTCCCAATCTCTAACAATTATATCATTTCGTCCACTTAATTTTGCAGCCAGAAAGCTATCATAGCTGCCTCTACAAAAACGATCAGGAAATATTTGATACATAATGCCGTTTTTAAACCAATGCGGAGTATCAAAGCCCTTTTTGTAAACCGTTATTTGGAACGGGATGGGAGAGTAGTCATAAATCTGTCCCTCCCCACCTAATCTAGCCGGATTGTTACCATAATAATATTTTTTTCCATTTGCTGCTATTGCAAAGTAGTACCAAACGAGACCTGTGAAATCTGAAAGCTCCAGGGTAGTTTCATACACACTACCTTCAGCAATATTAAATATGAAATGCATAGTTTTCATTTGCTCTATATTATTAATGTAATAAACAAGGTTAACACTTTCAGGTATTCCTTCAACGTCTGCATATAAACGAATTACTACCGAGCTTCCAGATTCGACTGCTCCAAATGGATGTCTGTATACCTTGTGATGAGAATTGTGCTCAATCTTCATATTATAATTCCTCCCTGTTGCAACTAAGTAATCATCATTTTCGGGTAGTTATCTCTCAAAATGAAAATTTAAGGTGAGGATTAGTTGCCCATAATACCTAATTATTTACTTTAGAAGAATAACATTATACGCCATAAGTAAGTAAATGTTTACCCGTTGCAATATTAGTTATATATCATATTTTTCAGCGCTCAATATATTAATGTTGCTCAATTTAAACACTGCCTTTTAAAAGAAAAGTCTAACAGCAGCAATTACAGTCATTGCTATTATAATGTACCTAAATGCCTTTTCATTTATCTTCTTCAACACCACTACACCAATTACTGCACCTATCACTATGGCAGGAAGTAATTGTGCTGTAAGCAGAAGTGTATCTCCTCCAATGTTTCCCCATACAAATACTTGTAGTGGCACCTTTATCAGATTGTTGATAAAGAAAAAACCAGCTGTTGTACCCATAAAGTCATTCTTTTTGAATCCTAGTGCAAGCATGTAAACAGTGAATATTGGACCCGCAGCATTACCAATCATTGAGGTAAAACCGCAAGTTATACCTAGCAGTATGTATATCCACATCTTATTAGGAACAGTATAATTGTTTCTCTTAACTTCCCCGTACACTAATATAACGATACAAACGAGTACTGAAACAGCTATTAGCATTTTAAACTGCGAATCATTAATCTGGTTTCCAACAAAAGTTCCAAGTACAAGCCCAACAACATTCCAGGGCATTATTTTAAATATATTACCCCACTTGGTATGTTTTTTATAATATAGAGTTGCAAAAATATCACCCGCTATAAGCAGCAAAAGCATTATACCTGTGGAATTCTTACCACCCGCAATACTGGCTATAAGTGGTATTGCCAACATTGAGGCACCACCTATACCCGTTTTTGAAAAGCCTATAAGTAACGCTGCTATTATAATTCCAATTATTTGCCAAAGTGACAAATCAAATAATACTACGTCCATTGGTATTCATCCCTAACTATATATTTAAAGTAATGTTACCAGCAATATTATAGCATCTACGAGATGAATTCTCTAAGCATTATATTATAAAAAGTGTAGTTTGATTTAAGGTAGCGATGGTATATTTCTCGTATATCTATCCTATATCTTTTTTCATCTCTCCTATATTTTTCGTATATCTATATTTTTGGTATATCTATCCTATATCTTCTCGTATATCTATCCAGTATTTCTCCTATGCCTTCTATATCCACTTTGTATACTCTCATCTATTGAAAGAAAGCACGTAATAGGATAATATTTACTTTATAAGGATTAATTCTATTTTATAAGAGTAATGAACAAGTTTAAGATACCGCACGATAAGTATTTTGTCAACCAATTATCTTTATCTTTACTTACTCTATTAATTACTTAAAGGAGATAACTTTATGAAACTAAAGTTCAAATTCAAATATATAATAAAGGCCATTACCGTCTTGGTAATTTTAGGCATTATAGGCGTTTTACTACTAGCGGGCATAAACATATACATGAAGCAAGCAGTATCAGACAATATTATTTCAGAGCAAGAAGCTGCCACTCTGAATGCTGACTGCATCTTAATACTAGGCGCGGGAGTTTATAGCAATGGTTCACCAAGTCCAATGCTTGAGGACCGTATGCTTCAGGGTATTAAGCTCTATGAAAAAGGAGCTTCAAAGAAGTTACTTATGAGTGGAGACCATGGTAGAGTTCAATATGATGAAGTTAATGTAATGAAGCAGTTTGCCATTGATAAGGGCATCCCATCCGAGGATGTATTTATGGACCATGCAGGCTTTTCTACATATGAAAGTATATATAGGGCAAGAGATATTTTTCAGGCAAAGAAAATAATAATTATCACACAGGATTATCATCTTTACAGAGCTCTATACATAT
>JAEYTP010000033.1 GCA_023433945.1 Bacillota bacterium
ACCATACATACTGTTTGCAGAAAAGTTAAATGTGTTATATAATTATTGTTAATTATTGGATATGTATTTAAGTCAATTCATTGAGCTAATTTATATGAAGGAGTGAATAATAATGGTACAAAAACAAAAAAAGATACCAACTGACACTGATGTCAAAAAAAAGGCTATCAAGCAAGTAATTATTCATCTCAAGAAGAAGATTACGAATGATTATGTTGGCTGTGAGCATCTCAAAGAATGGATAGTTGAGATTGAAGAGATTTTGTCAAAAGAAGATTTTGTATTAAAGGATTATATCCAAGCAAGAAAAAGCTTGAATGATATCATTGAGAGAACACTCGATGAGGAGATTAGATTTAAACTCAGGGATTCTTGGTATAGTTTAGGTAAGGCCTTGGATAAAAAGGCAAAAATAAACTAGCCCAAGCATTAGGAAATATTATACAATTTTTAGGAAGTCGTGTAGTATTGTGTTATACAAACGAGTTTGGGGGTAAAACAATGCTTACACTTTTTAGAAAGAAGATAGTATCAAGCAAAGAGAATGAGCTTCTTGACGGAATCAAGAAGGACTTATTTACGTCATTAGGACAAAAAGGTATCGGAGTTCAGGCAGTAGACATGAAAATTTGTTCAAAAAACATTTCCCTTAGTATTCTTTTAAAAAGCAGTAGACGGTATAGATAGTAAAACAGGGCATCCTTTTAAAGGGATGCCCTAATCTTATAGGTGAGTTTATAAGTAAGTTGTAGGTGAGTTTATAATTAAGTTTTTGGTAAGTTTATACCCAAGTTGTAGGCAATATATAGGTATTTTATATGAGTTTACCATAGATAACTATATTTCTAGCAACTAACTATTTTTTAACTAACTATATTTCTGACAACTAACTATTTTCAACTAACTATATTTCTTAAACTAACTAGCTAATTATTGATTATCTCAAGACCAGCAAGGTACTTCCTCGCATTTTCAATAGCTGTAATTACTGTTGATTTTGCCGGACCGCCAACCAAACTTCTGCCAGATACACAGGTTTCTAAGCTAATCTCGGAGTATACATCTTCTTCAATCTTTTCTGAGAAGCTTTTGAACTCATCCATTGTAAGCTCATCAATAGATTTATTGCCTTCAATACAATATAGTACCATTTTACCTATAATTTCATGAGCACTTCTAAATGGGATTCCTTTTTTTACGAGATAATCAGCTACATCCGTTGCATTAGTAAAGCCACCCTGGGCAGCTTTATACATATTTGGTTTCCTGAGTTTCATAGTTGCAAGCATGCTAGAGAAGACAGGTAAACACATTTTTACTGTATCAACCGAATCAAATATAGCTTCCTTGTCCTCCTGCATATCCTTGTTGTAGGCTAAAGGCAGGGATTTCATGACAGTGAGTAACGTGAATAAATCGCCGTATACTCTTCCTGCTTTTCCTCGGCAAAGCTCAGCAATATCTGGGTTTTTCTTCTGCGGCATTATGCTACTCCCTGTCGAATAGGCATCATCCAATTCTACAAATCCAAACTCATGGGATGACCAAAGGATTATTTCCTCGCTCATTCGGCTAAGATGCATCATAATTATTGAAAGGCAGGATGCCAATTCAATTGCGAAATCACGATCACTTACACCATCTAGACTGTTCTGTGTAACATCACAAAAGCCTAACTCATCAGCTACCATGTATCTATCTAGTGGATAGGTTGTTCCTGCAAGTGCACCCGAACCCAGTGGAAGGATGTTCATTCTTCTATAGCAGTCTGACAATCTCTCTAAGTCTCTCTTAAACATTTCATAATATGCCATCATATGATGAGCAAAGGTTATTGGTTGAGCTCTTTGAAGGTGAGTATAACCAGGCATAATGGTTTCTGTGTTTTGCTGTGCAAGGTTGAGTATGGTATCTTCGAGTGAAATAAGCATTTTTTTTATCTCATCTGTTTCGTCCTTTAAGTACATTCTGATATCCAAAGCTACCTGATCATTTCTGCTTCTGCCGGTATGAAGCTTTTTACCGGTATCACCTATTCTGGATATAAGTATTTTTTCTACATTCATATGGATGTCTTCTGCATCAACCTCAAATTCGATTTTACCTGCATCAATATCCTCTAGTATTTCCGCGAGTGTTGCAACTATAAGCTTGCTTTCATCAGATGATATAATGCCGCATTTGCCCAGCATATTTGCATGTGCAATACTGCCCTTGATATCCTGCTTGTACATTCTGCAATCAAATCTGATAGATGAGTTAAAATCATCTACTTGTTTGTCAGTGCCTTTTTCAAACCTGCCACCCCAAAGTTTCATTGTATATGTCCTTTCTTTATCAAATACCTGCGTATTATATTAGCTGTTTAACATCAGGTGCTTGATAAGTGCATTATATTCAAATGGAGCCTTCAAAGCAGATGGCTTCAAAGGCTCTTTAAAGAATTAATCTTCTTATTTATCTTTGCTCTGAAGCATCTGAGCTCTAACCTTCATTGGCAAACCAAAAAGGTTGATAAAGCCTTCTGCATCCTTTTGATTGTATACTTCATCCTTACTAAAAGTAGCAATCGCTTCGTTGTAAAGTGAGTATTCGGATTTTGCACCCGCAGGCATACAATTTCCTTTGTAAAGCTTCATTCTTACTGTGCCGGTAACTGTTTCCTGAGTCTTGTCAACAAATGCTGATATTGACTCGCGAAGAGGAGTATACCATTGTCCGAAATAAACCAACTCAGCAAATCTCTGAGCAACCAGGTCCTTGTAGTGAAGAGTATCCCTATCGAGGCAAAGCAGCTCTAACTCTCTATGAGCAGCGTAGAGAACTGTTCCACCTGGAGTTTCATAAACGCCTCTTGACTTCATACCAACAAGTCTGTTTTCAACCATGTCTATAATGCCAACACCATTTTCGCCAGCAACCTTGTTTAATACGTTCATAAGCTCAATTGGAGCATATTCAACGCCATTAACCTTCTTTGGAATACCTTGTTCAAAGTATATTTCAACATAAGTAGGAACATCAGGAGCCTTTTCTGGTGAAACCATTAGCTTGAGAAGCTTATCGTACTGTGGCTCATTCCATGGATCTTCTAGGTCTGAACCTTCATGGCTTAAGTGCCATAGGTTTCTGTCCATACTGTAATTGTCCTTCTTTGTTACTGGAATAGGAATGTTCCTAGCTTCTGCATAATCTATTGCATCTTCTCTCGATTTGATATCCCAGATTCTCCAAGGAGCGATAATCTTGAGTTGAGGTGCTAATGCCTTAACTGTAAGCTCAAACCTAACCTGGTCGTTACCCTTTCCAGTTGCACCATGGCATATAGCTGTACAGCCTTCTTTTAGAGCGATTTCAACCATTCTTTTTGCGATTATTGGTCTTGCGAAAGAAGTACCAAGCAGATACTTACCTTCGTAAACTGCACCAGCCTTAAGAGTTGGATAAATAAAATCTGTGATAAACTCTTCTTGAAGATTTTCTATGTAAAGCTTGCTGGCACCTGTTTTAATAGCCTTTTCGTGTAATGGCTCTAATTCTTCACCTTGTCCAACATCACCTGCCATAGCAATTACTTCGTAACCGTAATTTTCTTTGAGCCATGGTATAATAATGGATGTATCTAATCCACCAGAATAAGCGAGCAACACCTTTTCTTTACTCATAAAAATCTCTCCTTCCGCCAGATTTTTCCGGCATTAAAATATATTAAAATAAAAAATTAAATCAAAAGTATGCTAGAATATATTATAAATAGCAACTTAGTTATAAACAAGCAGTCTAACGATAAAAATAAGTTGATTTAATGATACTATTATATATAATACTGTATAAATATGCAATAGTTTATTATAATTATGCAAAGAATTTTTAAAAAGAAGGGAAAACTCTACAAATGATAATTATGGGAATTGACCCCGGGTTTGCAATTACTGGGTATGGTATAGTAAAATATGAAGGGAACAGATTTTCGGTTTTGGATTATGGAGCAGTTACCACTGAGGCTTCAATGAAGCTTTCTCAAAGGCTTTTGGTACTTAGCCAACAGCTTGAGCTTTTAATAATGCAACATAAGCCCGATGCAGTTGCTATAGAAGAATTGTTTTTTAATAAAAATATAAAGACAGCTCTTACTGTTGGTCACGGAAGGGGTGTTGCTGTAGTATCAGCTGCTCGCTGTGGCGTTGATATTTACGAATATACACCATTACAGGTAAAGCAAGCAGTAGTTGGATATGGTCGAGCTGAAAAGGCTCAGATACAGCAGATGGTCAAATCCATTTTAAACTTATCCAAGATTCCAAAGCCAGATGACGTTGCAGACGCCTTGGCAGTTGCAATATGTCATGGAAATTCGCATAGATTGGGTATGATACTTGGCCAGAATAATTTTTAGTTGTAAAGAAAGTGGATATGTTCTGACAGATCAACTTTTAGCCACAAGAGATAAATTTATGGTGGTGATACTTCAACAGAATAGCTTCTAGTCGAGAGATAACATTTTTATGCTGGTGAAGCTTGCAAAACAATTTTTATCTATAACGGTAAGATAAATTTAAACGCTTGAAACCGAAAGATTATCACAATATAAGATTACTATGATTTCTGGGATCAGAAGATTATTATTATTTAAGGAGAATTAAATATGTTTGCCTACATAAAGGGTAAATTGGACTATAAAATGAATGATTATGTGGTAGTAGAAGCGCATGGGGTTGGATATAAAATATTTACTGCTCTTTCTACTATTAATAATATTGGACAGGCAGGTCAGGAAGTAAAGCTGTATACTCACTATTACGTGAGAGAGGATACGGCGGCACTATACGGCTTTGCAAGTATGGATGAGTTGGGCATGTTTGAAATGCTGCTTGGCGTTTCAGGTGTTGGCCCGAAGGCTGCAATTTCGTTATTGTCAGCACTATCACCATCTAGATTTGCACTTGCAGTTGTATCTCAAGATGCAAAGTCACTTACAAAAGCCCAGGGTATTGGTACTAAGATGGCGCAAAGAATAATTCTTGAATTAAAAGATAAGATTTCTAAAGAGCAGCTAAATGGTGTAAAGCTAGGGATTGATGATATTACAGATAACGTATCGGGTGATAGCGTGATGCAAGAAGCTGTAAGTGCATTGATGGTTTTGGGGTATGCTGCTCAGGAGGCATCCAAAGCCGTTAGTGCTGTATATAAAACAGGTATGTGCGTAGAGGATACAATAATGAATTCACTTAAATCAATTAAGTAAATGAAATGCTTTTATATTGTAAGGATTTTATAGGATTTATAGGGTACGTGATTTTAATATATCGTATTTTTGAAAGGAATGCTGTTAGCTATGACAGAGGATAGAATAATTGCCTGTGAGAGCAGGGCGGATGATTTTGATGAGGTTAGTCTCAGGCCAAAACGCTTGGATGAGTATGTTGGACAGTCAAAAGTTAAAGATAATCTGAAGGTTTTTATAGAAGCTGCAAAACAAAGAAACGAAGCGCTCGACCATGTATTGCTATATGGGCCTCCGGGTCTTGGTAAGACTACTCTAGCCAGCATTATTTCTTCGGAAATGGGTGTAAACCTCAGAATTACATCAGGTCCTGCTATTGAAAAGGCTGGTGATTTGGCGGCTATTCTCACCAATCTTGGGATGCATGATGTGCTTTTTATAGATGAAATACACAGATTAAACAGGAGTGTTGAAGAAATTCTATACCCTGCAATGGAAGACTATGCGTTGGATATTATTATTGGAAAAGGCCCAAGTGCCAGATCAATCAGAATTGATTTGCCGAAGTTTACTCTGATAGGGGCTACTACTAGGGCGGGACTTTTAACTGCACCACTCAGAGACAGGTTCGGTGTAATAAATAAGTTAGAAATGTATACGACAGATGAGCTAAAGCAGATTATTAAGCGCTCGGCAGGCATTTTGGGCATTGAGCTTGATGAGAGTGGTGCGCAAGAGATGGCAAAGCGTTCCCGTGGCACTCCAAGAATTGCGAATAGATTGCTAAAAAGGGTGCGAGATTTTGCTCAGGTGAAGGGCACTGGCAGCATTGATCTGTCACTGGCGAAACATGCTCTGGATGCACTTGAGGTGGACGAAATAGGTCTAGATGGCGTTGACAGAACAATGCTGCTGAGCATCATAAACAAATTTAGCGGTGGTCCGGTTGGGTTGGATACCTTGGCTGCTTCAATAGGTGAGGAGCCCGGAACTATAGAGGATGTATATGAACCTTATCTGATTCAGCTTGGGTTTATTAACAAAACGCCTCGTGGAAGAATGACTACTAAGCTGGCATATGACCATTTTGGACTTGAGTTCCCTACTTGATTAATTTGAGATGGTCAGAATAAATAATACAAGAGCCATAAATAGCAATATTGAATAGACACTAATAGGAAAACCGTAGATATCAATATTAAATAAACACAAATAGTAGGTCACAAATAGTAAAAATAAATAAATACAAATAGGAAATCTAAAAATAGCAGTACAAAATAACAATATTAATATTAATATTAATAATAGAATTACTCAAAATATAGAATTAACCTAAAAACGGAGACTTTAAAATGAAACTATTATTGCATATGTGTTGTGGACCTTGTTCTACCTATCCATATAAAATTCTAAAGGACAAGGGTTATGAGATGGAAGGGCTTTTTTACAATCCCAACATTCATCCTATTGAAGAACACAACAAAAGAAGTGAGAATGTGAAAATTTTTGCTGAAAAGAACGGTATGAAGGTCCATTTTGATAATGAATTCATGCAGGATACATGGGAAAAGATGACTGACAAAGAAAAAAGGTGTAACTATTGTTACTCAATAAGAATGCAGAAGGCAGCTAAGTTTGCTAGTGAGAATGGTTTTGATGGGTTTACTACCACACTTTTGGTAAGCCCATACCAGAATACAGATTTAATAAAAAAGCTTGGTGAATTCTATGCTGATAAATATAATGTTAAATTTGTGTACGAGGATTTCAGACCAGGTTTCAGAGAAGGCCAGCAAATGGCTAGGGAGTTAGGCTTATACAGGCAGAAATATTGCGGTTGTATATTATCGTTGCAGGAAAGATAAACGGATATAATTTAAGTGAGCTATAAAATTAAATATTTAACGAGTTAATACTAATAATGTTGATTTATTCACAAATATAGTGTTAATTCGTTTTTTATTTTACAGATTAGTTACATTATTTTTAAAAACATAGTAATAGAAGGGGATTATGGTCATTTACATAGTATAATAGCAATATAATCTATTTAAGAGGTGACTAATGATAAATAAAAAGTTTTTTACTAGTATTTGTATTTTTTTATTATCTTTTGCAATTATAGTTCAGCCGTTAATTGTTTTTGCTGCAGGTATGAAAATAACATATGATGGTAAAACAGTTAATTATACAGGGGATACATATAAAATTACCATTGATGATAAAGCCGTAAAAACTGATTTGCCAGGATTAGTTATGAACAACAATGTTATGATACCTTTAAGAGCTCTTTTTGAATCCTTTGGGGGTACAGTTGTATGGAATAGTAAAACTCAGATTATGAACATTACCTTTAAAGGTAATAAGATACAGTTTAAGAATAATAGCAGTACTGCTACTCTCAATGGAAAGAATTTCGAGATGGCTTCACAAGCCAAGAAGATTAATGACAGACTTGTAGTGCCTGTTTCATTTATGGACAATTTCATAGAATTCGACTATTATGTTGACAAAACAAATAAAGTGGTTTCTTTTTTTACTGTAGGCAATATTAAATCAACTCAGCTGGTTACCGATGAAGATGAAGATATACTCAAAATAAACGCTGTTTATCATAAGGGTATTACTACTGTGAGGCAGACAAACCCAGACCGGATTGTTATTGACATTGCAAATGTAAAAGGACCTGCGAAGGCTGAGACATTAAAGCAAACAAGCAATATGATAAAAAGCATAAAGCTTTCATCTTTAAATAGTACTACTGCAAGAATTGAGGTAGAGCTTACTGGATTTCATAACTATTCTGTAGAAAACCAAGATAAGGGTACTTTTGAGGTTCATGTTTTAAGTAACCCATTTGTAAAAATGTCATATAGGAATGATCAGGACCGCGTATTCTTTGAATTACCTGGGGTTAAGCTTACAAGCGGAACTACTGAAATAACAAATTTTTTCACTGAGCAGTATGATGAAGAAAACAATAAATATACTATGACGGTTACTTCAGGCACAGCAATAAATGTGGCTGACGGAGTTCTAAATATTAATGATAATAATCTTATAAAAGTGGAGATAAAAACTGTAGAAGAAACAGGGGATAGGAATATAGTATTTAGCTATAAAACTAAACCCGTATTTCTCACATTATATAATGACAAGACAGGAGCCACAGAAATAAATGTCTTGCAACCAGCCAAGGAAAATGAACAAATTGTATTCATTGATGCCGGACATGGTGGACTGGATCCGGGTGCTGTATATAAAAATGTAAATGAGAAGGACATAAACCTAGGAATTGCATTAAAGCTTGAAAAGTTACTCAAGGATAAAAAAGTAAAAACATTTATGGTGAGACAGGATGATACGTACGTAGGACTATATGACAGACCTTACATTGCCAATGCGCTAAATGCTAGCCTGTTCCTAAGCATTCACAATAATTCATTTGATAATACTTCTGTAACGGGCACAGAAACTTATTACTTCCCTGAAAATGCGGGCGACACCTCATTTACAGGGCAGAAATTTGGGAAAATAATGCATAATAGCTTGATTAGTAGTTTAAAAACTACTGATAGAAAAGCTAGAACAAGTACCGGTCTCGTTGTACTTAAGTATACTAAAATGCCATCAAGCTTGGTTGAGATAGGCTTCCTCACAAATACAAAGGACCGAAACAATCTAGTGAACGAAGCTTTTCAGCAAAAGACTGCACAAGCATTGTGTGATGGTATAATAAAAGCCCTTGAGGCACAAAAACAGCAGATGGCAGCAAATCCGTAATGGCAATAAGCAATATCATTAGTATTTAGCTAACCCGAAATAGCCAGTACACATAAAACTAGAAAGTAGTTAACACCAAAAAGCTAGAATATTCTTAACACATAAAACTATAAATTAGTTAGCACAAAAAACTAGAATATTGTGAACACATAAATGATAGAAAATAGCCAATTGTAGCTAGCACATAAATACAAGAGCGTTGTTGTCACACAGAAACAATACGTTTGTAATAAGATGCCTTTGCAATATGCATAGGCATTTTTTCTGGGAAATAATATAAAAGTGGCATATAGTCTATAATAACTGTATGGAAAAATTTTCTATATAATTAGGAGGACATATGAAACGATTATTTGTTTATTTACTTATAGTTGTAATGATATTATCAGGGTGCAGCTTTACAAGCCTAAATAAAGGGCAGGATAACATAATTCCGGCGTTGGAATCTGTCAGCCTTGATCCTGAAGGTGTTACAGGTTCTGCAATTTCTTCTATGCAAGGCGGCACTACTCTAGACGAAGTTACTTCTAGTATAGGGGGCATACAGTCAAATTCCAGTGCAGGAGCCATACAGCCAGGTTACAGTGTAGGACAGTCAAATGCAGGCGACATACAGACAACTTCTGGCACAGGGGCAATACAGTCAACAGCAGTAGGGGTAACAGAGAAAACAAGCTCTTCTGAATACTCCCTTGTTTCAAATGGAACAGGTAAGGGAGTTAACAAAAATGTAGAGGATGCTACTTCCTTGTTAATAACATTATATTATAGAAGTGATAATGGATTTTTGGTGCCTGTTACACGTAAAGTTACAAAACAGGATGGTATAGCGAAGGCCGTCTTGACAGCACTTGTAGATGACTCTGCAAACAGAGAACAATTGGACTATTACAAGCTTTATCCTGTAATAGCTACAGGAACAAAAATCAGAGGAATGGATATTAAAAATGGAACCGCCATTGTTGATTTCTCAAAGGATTTTGATACCTGTGCAAATGCTGATGATGAGCAAAAGCAGCTTTCATCAGTAGTTTATACACTAACAGGCTTTAGTAATATCCATAATGTTTGTATCAGGGTTGAAGGAAAACCTGTTTCAAAACTTAAAAATGGTACTGCATTATTTGATAATATGAATAGAAATAATATATTCATAAACGCAAATCAGCAAGAAGTTGCTGATAATAGGTTGAAATGTGACTTGTTTTATAATACAGTAAGTGATAATAATATTTATATAGTACCTGTATCGGTACTAATTGATTGTACTGATAGCAGTAAGGTTGCTGAGAATATAATTAATGAGCTTGTCACAAAAACCTCTCAAAGCAACTATAATACTTCTTTTCCAAAAGGTACACAGCTCCTGTCCTATACTGAGAGTGATGGGGTTGCGACACTTGATTTCTCAGGTGAGCTTATAAAATATGGCGGCACTGAGAATGAAAAGGGTATATTAAATCAATTATATTATACTTTAGGACAAATTGATGGGGTGAAAAAGGCAATAGTTTTGGTTGAAGGCAAGAAACAAACCCTGCCTGAAGGTACTGAAGTTTGGGCAGAAAAGACATTACCTTATGCTGTAAATGAAGTAATTGATAATTAGTTTGTACTAGGTATTTATAATAGTAAATAATTGATGCAAAATAGTTTAAATTGATGTTGTAGTGTATATTCTCAAACTATAAAACAATTAGAAGGGACAAGATTATTCATGAGGTGTGATGGAAGACAGAATTCTCAATTGAGAGAGGTTAAGATAACGAGAAACTATATCAAGCATGCAGAAGGTTCTGTGCTTATAGAAGTAGGAGATACAAAGGTTATATGTACTGCTTCTGTAGAGGAGAGGGTACCCCCATTCAAGAAGGATTCTGGAGAAGGCTGGGTTACTGCTGAGTATTCTATGCTGCCGCGTGCAACAGGAACTAGAAACCAGAGAGATATATCCAAGCTAAAGCTCAATGGCAGGAGTCAGGAAATCCAGAGGCTTATAGGCAGATCACTACGTGAAGCAATTGATATGAAGCTTTTAGGCGAGAGAACTATTACCATCGACTGCGACGTAATTCAAGCGGATGGCGGAACAAGAACAGCCTCTATAACTGGTGGCTATGTTGCATTAGCAGACGCATGCAATAAGCTTGTAAATGATGGATTAATATCAGAGAACCCAGTCAAAAACCAGGTTGCAGCAACCAGTGTAGGTGTTATAGATGGTGTAGAACTGCTGGATTTGTGCTATACAGAGGATAGCAATGCTGAGGTAGACATGAATGTGATTATGTCTGGTAAGGGAGAGTTTATAGAGATACAAGCCACAGGTGAGAAAACCTCATTTGACAGGAAGCAACTTCAAGTGTTACTTGACTTGGCAGAAAAGGGTATAAATGAATTGATTAAGATTCAAAGTGATGCACTACAATAGACAGTTCAGTGGGATTTATTATAGAGTTCAGTGTGATTTATTAAAAAGTTCAACGGAGTTTATTAAAGGGTTCGGTGGGGTATATAATGAAGAAGTTAGTTGTAGCTACAAAGAACAAGGGAAAGATAGTAGAGCTTAAAAGGCTGCTTGAGGGCATGAACTATGAAGTACTGTCAATGCAAGATGCAGGGATAGATATTGACGTAGTGGAGGACGGTACTACATTTGAAGAAAACGCTTTAAAAAAGGCACAGGAAATAGCAAAGGTTTCAAACACTATTGTATTATCTGATGACTCAGGCATTGAGGTTGACTATCTCGATGGTGAGCCTGGAATTTATTCAGCAAGATTTGGGGGCCCAGAACTTGATGATGAAGGAAGAAACCTACTGCTGCTCACAAAACTGACGGGAGTACCCGATGAGAAGAGGACAGCTAGATATGTATGTGCAATTGCAGTAGTATTTACAGATGGTAGTAACATTATCATCAGGGATACTTGTGAGGGTGTAATCAATCACAAGGGTGTTGGAGATAAAGGCTTTGGGTATGATCCACTGTTTTATTTGCCTGAGTATGGCAAAACAATGGCTCAGCTTGATATGGATACAAAAAATAAAATCAGCCATAGGGGAAAGGCTCTGCAAAAAATGGTTCAGGAGCTAAGTCAAAGATATTAAAATGAAGATTCTGGTTATAAGTGATACACATGGTTTTCTTTCAAATGCTAAGGAGGCTATTAGAAAGAATAAAGACGTAGAAATGGTTATTCATCTAGGCGACTATATAAGAGATGCAATCGAACTAAGTAAAATGTTCCCGGATATTCACTTTGAATATGTTTTGGGGAATTGTGATATGAATAGCGGAAATTATGAGGGAGAAAAGGTCCTTGAAATAGATGGAAGGAGAATCTTTATCACTCATGGGCATAAATATTCCGTGAAGTGGGATTATAATCGTATAATGTATAAAGCACAAGAAGTGCAGGCTGATGCTGTTCTTTTCGGGCATACTCATATTTCGCTTGTTGACTGGGCTGGCTCATTATTGATTGTGAACCCTGGCAGTATTAGTGAATCACGGAGCCAATTAAGTGAAAGCTATGCTGTTCTAACTGTTGACGGTAATGGTATAAATGCTGATTTAGTCCACTTTTAGCAGGGAAAATTAACCTTTAGAAAATAATTTATTTTTGTTGACAAAGTATAGTGATGCTTGTATAATATTAAAAGTCGGCGGACGAAAGTGCTAGATACGCTTACAGCATTTACTACGCGGGTGTAGTTCAATGGTAGAACCTCAGCCTTCCAAGCTGATTGCGTGGGTTCGATTCCCATCACCCGCTCCACTAAAATTTAATATGTGCTCGTAGCTCAGCTGGATAGAGCAACGGCCTTCTAAGCCGTTGGTCGGGGGTTCGAATCCCTTCGGGCACGCCACAAATTGTCCGAAAACCTTTAATATCAAGGGTTTTCGGACTTTTTATTTTATAAAATACTATCAAATTCCATGTTTTTTGGATATATACAAAAAAATAAGGGGATTTCCCCTTACATTGCTGCTATTAATTTTTGAATTCCTATCATATTTATCGCTCGTTTCATATTATAGGCAAGAAAACTAAGCCCTAGCTCAGCGGCTACCTTTTCTTTACCTCTGCAAAGTAGATAGTGGGCTCCATGATACCACTTTACTGTTCCAAAGGGGTGTTCAGATAAGCACATTCGAAGTTTCATCTTGGGGATATCTTCTTTAATTTTGAGGATAACTTTTCGTTTGTCTGTGTAATCTTTTCTGTCTAGTGTATGATTAAAGGGATTGATAGGGATATTTAATGGTATTTTATTTACCTCAATTTCTGGTGACCCAAATATCTTGACTGGTACATACTTGCTATCAGGTCCAAAACTTACTGTCTTGTATTTAGTGGAACTGGTACACCTATTGGTGCATTGTCTACAAGCATCTTTGTTTGCATATATGGTATTTCTGCCTCGCATTTTTGTTTTGGATAAAGTATGGAGCATTGGACAGGTCACAGTACCGTCTTCATTTAAGGTAAAACAACTAAGCCGTTCGTGCTGCTCTTGAATATCAACTGAGATAGCTGTTTTTTCATAGCATTTAGGTAAAACTCCGGCATGGATACACTTTTTGATATTGTCTGGGTGAGTGGAATTCTTTATGTCTTCCGTTATATCTGATTCAATAAATTCATAATTATATATTCTTTCTTTTTGATCATATTTAAAGGCTACATTTGGTACTATGCCATTCATAATGCAGTTTTCAATATCTTGTCTGCTCTCGTAACCTTTATCGGCAACAGTTTCAATAGTTTCCACTTCAAGCATTTCTTTGGCACTAGTAGCCACTTCTGTTAGAAGGCCTTGGTCATTGCAGCAATTAGTAACTTTAAAATCTGCAATTAAGTGGCTTTCGCTATCAACTGCTGTTTGAACATTGTATGAGCAGTGAAATCCATCTTTGCTATGCATTACTCGTGCTTCGGGATCTGTAGTAAGGTATTGAGATTCACCACTTTTCTTGATCTCATCTAAGAATCCAAGATACTTTTCTTTACGAGTTCGAAGTTCTTCAAGAGCCGCTTTAACTTTATTAGAATTATCTGAATCAGACGCGTTTGAATCTTCATTGTCCATCTGGGATAAGTAGTTAGAGATGCTATCTTCGATATGTTTAATTTTTCTATTTAAAGTATCTTGGTTGTAGGAATTCATTTTGCTATTAACGGCCCTGAATTTAGAACCATCAATGGCGATGAGTTCTCTATTGTACAGATCAAGCTTTAGACACAGCTTAACGAAGGCAGAAAAGACATTTTTAATAGCTTTAGAATTATTTTTACGAAAGTCAGCAATAGTACGGAAATCTGGGGTAATACGGTTGAGTAGAAAAAAGAGTTCAACATTTCTTGTGCACTCAATCATGAGCTTTCGACTTGATCGAAATTTATTAAAGTAACCATAAACATAGAGCTTTAAAAGGTCCCTAGGGTCATATCCAGGTCTACCAGTATAGCTTGGGGTATATCTATGAAAGCCGAGAGTTTCAATATCTAAGCTATCAACAAAGGCATCAATAACCCTAACAGGGTTGTCCTCAGCAATTAGGTCATCAATACATTCGGGAAGAAAAGTAGTTTGAGAATGTGATATTCCAGAAATATATTTCATAAATACCCCCAAAAAA
>JAEYTP010000051.1 GCA_023433945.1 Bacillota bacterium
ATAATCGCAGTATATCTAGATGGGAAAATGGTCATTGTATGCCCGATTTGTCATTATTACAAACTATTTCTGAAGAACTAGATATTAGTATTTCAGAGCTTTTAAATGGTAGACGAATGACAAAAGAAGAAATGATAGATTTAAGAGACAGTATTAATACAATTATTGAGTTGTCTAACAAGGAGAAAAATATGAAAACAAAGAAGTTAAATAATTATTTTTTGGCAGGATTGCTTTGCATTTTAGTTGTTATACTGAATAATAGATTTGGTGTATTATCGTTTATTTTTAGGGAACCTATTGATGACTTCGTGGCAGGTCTCTTGACAAGCTTGGGATTACTATTTGAGTTTATTGGTTTTTACAACAACAATCACGATAAACCATTCAAACAAAGAAAAAAGGAGTTTTTTAACGCTTAATATTTTTATTCATAGATTTTATCAATTTTTAAGGGAAGTCCAAAAAGGAATTCCCTTATTAGCTTTTTTTGAAAATTGCGTCTTAACTATAGATAAATATTATGCCCATTAGATTTGGCTTAGTTGTCCTTTAGCAATTTCAATATGGTTTCATCAGTTTCATAAATGCCGCGATACGGTTGCTCAATGTACCACTTAGAGTTCTCTTGATATATAAAAATACTTGAAATGTTTCCGTCACTAACAAAATCTACCCTCGTATATTCTGATACAGTTGGAACATCTTGAACCGATTGCTTAGAAGTAGATATTGCTTCTGCAACCTTTTTAACAATAGATGCTATCGTTTCTTTATCCGTTATAATTGTGTCTTTTATACCTCCGGCAATTTCGATGGATGAAATATTATCTGTTAGTGGCAACTCTATTGGGTCTGCTTTCTCCCCGCATCCCGATAAGCATAAAGTAAAAATGAGTACAAATAAAATTAAACAACTATATTTTTTCATTATGATTCCCCTTCATCTAATATAAGCGATCTTTATTACAAATAATTTTACAAATGAGCAATAAATTATAGTTTATTAATATGCTAATTATAGCATATTTTTCAAGTTTATTAATACTGCCTAAGTTATAAATCATAAATAAAAAATCATTAATAACATATCACTAACTAAATATCATTAATTTAATATAATTAATAGAATATTATAATAACTGACAAATATATGATATTCTATAAATAATTACTACATAAAATAGGGGTATAATCATGGATTTTTTAGAGTTAGCTAAACAGAGGTATTCTGTACGCAAGTTTAAAGAAGATGCAATACCACAAGAAAGCATTGATAAAATCCTAGAGGCAGGACGTGTTGCACCTACCGCATGTAATAAGCAGCCTCAAAGAATATTGGTAGCTAACAGTAAAGAAGGGCTAGAGAATATTAGAAAATGTACCGAATGTCACTTTAATGCCCCATTAGCTTTTATTATTAGCTACGATAAGGATGAGTCGTGGAAGAGGATTTATGATGGGAAAGATAGTGGAGATATAGATGCAAGTATAGTGGCTACACATATGATGATGGAAGCCACACAATTAGGTATTGGTTCCACTTGGGTTATGTATTTTATACCTGAGGCTATCAAAGTGGAGTTTGGCTTTCCCGACAATTTTGAACCGGTAGCTATATTAGTAATGGGCTATCCAGCAGATGGAGCAAAGCCATCTCCAGGGCATTTACAATCTAAGCAGTTGGAGGAAATGGTGTCATACAATACCTTGTAATATTATTCTTTGAAATAGATTAAGCCCCTTGGGTTTTTGAACGAGACTAAAACAATAGACCCGTTCATAACCAAGGGGCTTTACCTTTATTTACAATCAACTATTTTAGGTATTGGAGGTAATCAACCAGCCCTTCAATAACACTGGCTGAGGCCCAAGGCATTAGTGCAAACCATGTACTTGCAGGCGATCCATCGGGATATTTTTCTACCAACAGACCCTGGCTATAACAGAAGCGTTCTGACATCCAACCCTTTTTGCCGAAATCATATTCTTTATCGTAGGTATTAAATGTCTGACAACCCCATAGTATTACATCCTGTAAGCGTTCAGCGACATATGAATCGCCTGTGTGCTCAACATAATAACACATCTCACCAACAATGGTTGAAGACATAGGATGAATATGGGGGTTAGCGGTTGAGGTTATACTCCCACCGCAAGAGCTCCAACCTATTTTGCTCAGCGGTGGTACAAAAGTAGGCACGTTGTAGCAGAATTTGAAGGTAAACTCGTAATCAAGAGCATGCCTCATATGTACAAGATATTCATTATTACCAGTGATAAGATGGAGATAATGAACAGCACGAATATATGCAAGAATTCCTTCACTGTCTATAGCTTTATCGGTATCCAATGGTGCGCCATAGCACTGCATATTTGCTACATATTCTTGATAATAATGAGACTCACTTTTTATTATTTCTCTCAAATATTGCATGTCCTTTGTAATATAAGTATAGTAAGCCGTGGCAGCTAAACACCAACAACCACCAAAGGAATCGTATTCTAACCCAATTCCGTTCTTCTCAGAATACACAAATGGGTATTCGTACTGGGTGTTTTTCTCTTTATTTAATTGTGTAAGTACCGGTTGCAGTTTCATAATCCAGTCGTCATGCTGAACTTTGCACATAGTTTGTTCATACTCGTATGCTTTCAATATATAATAACATGTCTGGCCCATGAGATATGCAGAATGTCCCCCTGTATGCATTCCATCATACCACCATCCCTTTACGGTGAATTTACCATTAGCGTAGGAATCATAAAATAGTCCAGAAGCTGGGTTTATACTATGCTCAAGAAAATAAGTAATACAATCAATGGACTGATTGCGCATAGTATCTTGTTTTAAGTAATTGGCAGCCATTAAAAGGGGAACTGCTACTGATAGTCCATTTGTCCAGGAGACAGAGGGTATTTTATTATAGTCAAACCCTCCATTTGCGTTTTCACGTACAAATCCAGAGTAATTATGATCTTCGGGAAGGTAGGCATATTTAGCTACTGCATTTGATAAATCATAAATAGCTTCTTCAATGGTTTCAGCTTTTCGGGGTGACTGGTGATAACAAGAATATACGTCTTCAAGGGCAGGATAGATATCTGTTACCCTAGATGCCTGATAATGATATACATATAGTGTAACTTGAACATATTCTTGTGCATCAAGGGTAAAACAGTTTTCTTTTAAATCTTCGCGTTCAACTACTTTTCGTGATTGTATAAAGAGCCAGGGAGCATTCTCATAGCCTAGTGTGTAACCTATCGAGGAGCAATTTTCATTAAAGTTGAGATTACAAGTAAAGCCCCCATATTGATAGAATTTATCGGGTGTAGTAGTTTGTACTTTTTGATTATTTAGCACTTCAAAGTAAGGAGCTGTAGAAAAGCCTAAAACTTCATTATTATCAAAAATGAATGCTGCAGGATGGGATAAACGATCACTTCTTACCATCCACCAAGGCGAAGCGGGTCGATTCACTTCTTCGCGGATTCGAGGAAATTCAGTAGGTACATTCATAGGAGCTTCCCCTCTATTGCGGCCATACATAAAACCAGGTAGAAGGAAAAATGGGTTACTTCTTCTAAAAGGCAGCTCAATATGTATAATACCTTCCCATGGGAAGGAGGTTGAATTGGTAATTGTAAGCTTAACTTGATAAGGATGCTTAACAGAGCCATCACCACCAATGCAACAATAGTTTGCTGTTAAATTGCTTTTTTCTATAGGGTCATATGATGAGGCAAGGCTTGTTTTTTTACGTACACGTATGCATATCTCATTGTTAAAGGACATAATTAATCCCCTCCGATTGCTTATAAATGGTATTGATGGTTATATAAGTATATTCTAAATATAGGAAAGACAAAAATCAATCTAGTAATTTACTTTAAGCAAACCATCGGAATGATTTCATACTGACACGTAACTAGTGTTAGCACTGATTTAATGCCAGCTGATAATATATTTTGGCATAACCTCAAAAAGTTTTAATATGACATACTCATGTCATATTTAATGGTGTAAAATGGTATTATTGAGGTATTAACTATGATATTACAAGGTAGTCAATCGATAAAATAATTAGTTTTCAATGGATTTGATAAGTTCGCATATTAAACTATGGAGGTACAATATGGCTTTTGATTACAAAAAGGAGTACAAGGAATTTTATTTGCCACAAAGTAAACCTGAGATTATCACTGTTCCCCCGATGAATTATATAGCGGTAAGGGGAGAGGGAAACCCCAATGAAGAAGAAGGGGAATATAGTAGGGCTGTAGGAATATTGTATGCTATAGCTTTTACAATAAAGATGAGTTACAAAGGGACGCATAAAATAGATGGTTATTTTGAGTATGTAGTACCGCCATTAGAGGGCTTTTGGTGGCAGGATAATGTGCACGGAGTAGATTATTCAAGGAAAGAAGCCTTCCGATGGATATCAGTAATGAGACTCCCTGAGTTTGTCACAAAAGAGCATTTCGATTGGGCGGTAGAAGAGGCTTCCAAGAAAAAGAAGATGGACTGCTCAAAAGCGGAGTTCCTTACAATGGACGAAGGTCTATGTGTACAGGTAATGCATATAGGTGCTTTTGATAATGAACCCGCAACAGTAAGAAGGATGGATGAATATATTAAGCAATGCGGCTATGAGAATGATTTTTCAACTGATAGATTGCACCATGAGATATACTTGTCAGATCCAAGGAAAACAGAAATAGATAAGTGCAAGACAGTTATTAGGCATCCAATAAAAAAGAAACAGGTGCGCTTATAAAAAGGCAAGGTAAGAACTACTACATACAGGTTGAAGACTGTGTAATTACAGTAAATGCGCACAGCTTCACAATTATTACAGCTCATAAGCTAAAAAGTAAATGATACAGATAATAGACAAGGAATGAAAGTGAGCAAGTATTAGAAAGCAAGGGTTATAAGTATGCAGATTGGACGACTGTTTGAAATAGTTTATATTTTAATGGAGCGGGACAGGGTAACTGCAAAAGACCTGGCTAGTCGCTTTGAGGTGTCTGTTAGAACGATTTATAGAGATGTTGAGATACTGTCGGCGTCGGGCATCCCTGTGTATATGAATAAGGGGAAAGGTGGAGGAATCTCGCTGTTATCTGACTTTGTGTTTGATAAAGCTCTTATAACTGAGCAGGAAAAAAGTGAGGTGCTAGCTTCATTACATGCATTAAAAACAGTTGGCTTAGAAGGTCAAGCGACAGCTTTAGATAAACTAAAAAATATTTTTGGATGTGATACCGCTGATTGGATTGAGGTTGATTTTGCTTTCTGGTCGGATGGAGAGAAAGAGGCAACAATTTTTAAGCAGTTAAAGAATGCCATTTTAGGTAAGAGAGAAGTCGATTTTTATTATTTTAGCATGAATGATTCACAAATTGAGAGAACAGTAGAGCCTCTAAAGTTGGTTTTTAAGGGGGCCGCGTGGTATCTATATGCGTATTGTAAATTGCGAGAGGACTTTAGGTTTTTTAAACTTAAGAGAATAAAGAACCTTAATGTGCTTGATAAGTTTTTTACAAGACAAGCCCCGGAAAATGTACTAAAGAGTAACTTATATCCCCAAAAAAAAGAGAATCAGGCTTTGGTAAAGCTAAAGTTTGATAGAGAAGTTGCCTACCGAGTGTATGATGACTTTACAAATATTGAATTACTAGAGGATGGGAGCTTACTTGTCAATGATACCTTTGGCTGCAATGACGGGCTAATATATCATTTGATTAGCTATGGCGGGAATATTGAGGTGCTAGAGCCGTTGGAATTAAAAGAGGCAGTAAAAAAGAAATTGAAGGATATTTTGGATAAATATTAGTAACAAACAACAAGTAATTTTCTTGTAAACCCCACTCTATAATAGTAAAATGTAATAGATATTGTGATGGGATATATATTTTTTGAATATATTAATATAATGAAGTTTTACTTTGTGGGGGTATTTAATATGGCAAAGATAAGAGTAGCGGTTGTTTTCGGTGGACAGTCATCAGAGCATGAAGTGTCTAGAGTATCAGCCCAGTCGGTAATAGAAAACATTGACAGAGACAAATTTGATGTTGAAATGATCGGTATTACAAAGGAGGGACAATGGCTTACTTATGAGGGACCAGTAAATAAGATAGGTTCAGGTGAGTGGGAAGCTGTTGCTAGGAAAGCATTATTAGAAGGTGCTAGCCCAGATGAAGTGGCATGCCAGGGTGAAGTAGCATGCCCTAATACACTAGAAAGCACCATGATTACTACCAATTCAGCAAAGAATATGATAAGTAATACTACAAAGGCTCCAATTGATGTTGTTTTCCCGGTTTTACATGGTGTGAACGGAGAAGACGGTACAATTCAGGGGCTTTTTGAGCTCGCGGGAATACCTTATGTAGGCTGTGGAGTGTTAGGCTCGGCTGTAGGTATGGATAAGGCATATACAAAGATAATTTTCGAAAAAGAAGGCTTACCTCAAGGGGATTATTTGGTTTTTAACAGAAAGCAGATATATAATGAAATTGATGAGGTAGTGGCAGCTGTTGAAGCAAAGCTTACTTATCCGAACTTTGTAAAGCCATCTAATGCTGGCTCTTCAGTCGGTGTAAGCAAGGCTCGCGATAGACAGCAGTTAGTTGAGGCTCTTAAATTAGCAGCAAAGCATGATAGAAAAGTACTTGTTGAAGAATTCATCAACGGTAGAGAAATAGAATGTGCTGTTCTTGGAAATGATAATCCAATAGCATCAGTAGTTGGGGAAGTTGTTCCATGTCATGATTTCTATGACTATAAGGCAAAGTATCAAAGCGGGGATAGCTCTAGAGTCGACATTCCAGCAAAGAATCTGTCCAGTGAAACAGTAGCAAAGATTAGAGAATATGCTGTAAGAGCATTCAAGTGTCTGGATTGCTGCGGCCTATCAAGAGTGGATTTCTTTGTGCACAAGGAAACCGGGGAGATATTTATAAATGAGATTAATACCCTACCAGGATTTACTCAAATAAGCATGTATCCAAAGCTTTGGGCAGAGAGTGGTATCCCATACACAGAGCTTATAACAAAGCTTATAGAACTGGCATATGAACGTTTCGAGGACAACAAGAGAGAGTTTGACGAGTAAGACCAAGGGTTAAGCTTATCTATAACTATAAATAGTGAAACATACGAGAAATATCAGATACTATAAACTACAAAACATACGAGAAATATCAGAAATATAATAATTAAGGCTTGAAAAAAGCGCCTCTAATGTATATTATATTGGAAAGAAAAATTGAAGGAGCCCATATGAACAAGGATGTAATAATTAATGTTAGGGGTAACCAAATGGACGGTGTCACTCAGGAACAAAATGCTATAGAACTCATCACTGAGGGGAAGTATTACAAAAAGGGTGATAATTATTATATTACTTACAAAGAGAGTGAAGTTACGGGTATGGAAGGCACTACTACAACACTTAAGGTAAGTAAAGACGTCGTAACCCTAATGCGGTTTGGAAAAATAAATTCACAATTTGTATTTCAAAGGGGACAGAGACACCAATCCTTTTATGATACAGAATTCGGAAGCTTCAACATCGGAGTATATGCAGATAAAGTTGAAATAAAAATGAATGAAAATGGTGGAGAGATACGAGTTGGATATGAGATGGAGATAGATAATCATAGCTCAGGGCGAAACGATTTTCATATGTTTATAAGAGAGGCAGGCAGTTCAAATGAGAAACATATCGGCGGACATACGCAAGCAAATTAATAGTGTAGTAATTGATGCACTCAAGAAGGCAGCGACAGCGGGAGAATTACCGGAAATAGAAATAAGCGAAATAAATATTGAAGTACCTAGAGAAAAAGGGCATGGCGACTTCTCAACCAACGTTGCAATGCAAGTGACAAAGCTTGCAAAGAAGGCACCACGTATGGTTGCAGAGACGATTATCAAAAATATCGATACTGCTAATACCTATATAGAGAGTATAGAATGTGCAGGCCCTGGTTTTATTAATTTTAAGCTTAGCAACCAATACTTATTTGATGCTCTCAAGATTATCAAGGAAGAAAAAGAGGACTACGGAAAGATTAATATTGGAAATGGCAAAAAGGTTATGGTTGAGTTTGTCAGTGCAAACCCTACAGGACCATTGCACATGGGAAATGCCAGGGGTGGGGCTTTAGGAGATTGCATTGCTAGTGTATTATCAGCAGCTGGCTATGATGTAACTCGTGAATTCCTTATAAATGATGCCGGAAACCAGATAGAAAAGTTCGGTATTTCGCTAGAGGCTAGATATATTCAGATTATCAAGGGAGAGGGCGCTGTAGAGTTCCCTGAAGACGGTTATCATGGCGAGGACATTACTGAGCACATGAAGGACTTTGCTGCTATTCATGGCGATAAGTATATCGATGTAGAATCAGACGAAAGAAGAAAAGTATTTGTAGACTTTGCACTTCCTCGAAACATAGATAGAATCAAGGAAGGTCTTGCTAGCTATGGAATAAATTTTGATGTTTGGTTCTCTGAACAGACCCTTCATAAGTCGGGTGAGATTGCTGATACTATTGAGTTGCTCAAGAAGAATAACTGCACTGTTGAGAAGGACGGAGCGCTTTGGATTAAGGGAGAGGTTATAGGCTGTGAAAAGGATGAAGTGCTTGTTAGAAATAACGGTATCCCAACCTATTTTGCTGCGGATATAGCATACCACAGAAACAAATTTGAGACACGTGGCTATGATTGGGGAATTAACCTTTGGGGCGCTGACCACCACGGGCACGTTGCAAGAATGAAGGGTGCAATGGCTGCGATAGGAATTAGCCCTGAAAAGCTAGATGTTGTACTATTCCAGTTGGTTCGTTTGTATAGAAATGGCGAAATTGCCAGAATGTCAAAGAGAACAGGAAAGTCAATTTCACTGATGGACTTGATAGAAGAGGTAGGAAGAGATGGCGTTCGCTTCTTCTTCAATACCAAGGCTTCGGGCAGTCATTTGGACTTTGATCTTGATTTAGCTGTTAAGCAGTCAAATGAAAACCCTGTTTTCTATGTTCAATACGCTCATGCTAGAATATGCAGCATGCTAAAGCTTATTGAAAGTGAAGGAACACCGGTACCTGATGTGAATACAGTTGATTTGAGTTGTTTAACCACAGATGAAGAGACTGACCTCATCAGAAAGCTTTCTGAGTATCCAGATGAAATCAGAATTGCCGCAGAGACCTTAGAGCCAAGCAGATTGACAAGATATGTACAGGAAGTAGCGGCCGCTTTCCATTCCTTCTACAATGCATGCCATGTCAGGGGTGAAGAGGAAGCGATTATGAAAGCAAGACTTGTATTGGTTGATTGCACAAGAATTGTTATTAATAATGTGCTCACACTTCTAAGCATTAGCGCTCCTGAGAAGATGTAATTATACTGCCAAGTGATTGTATGGCGTAAGATGTTATGTGTATGGCGTAAGATGGTATGTGTATGGCGTAAGATGGTATGTGTATGCGTAAGATGGTATATGTATAGCATAGGATGTTATATGTATGGCATTAAAATAAGATGGTATATGTATAGCATGAGATGTGATGTTATTTGTATGACATGAGATGTTATATGTAGGGCGTAAGACGGTATATACACACTATAAATTTTTATATGTACAATAAATTCAAGAGTGCTTAATTTACTCAGGTTTAGCAGCATGATAGTGTGAACTGTAATATAACTTTAATAAAATAAATGCTTCAAATTGCCGATATACTATTAAGTCATAGTATGTCGGCTTTTGTTTATTAAGGTAAATTTATTTTATATACTAAAACCCGAGATACTACTTGTCTTTTGATGTGCTAGAAACACTCAAGAATAAGGGGAATTATACAATGAAACTATTCAATATTATTAAACGTTCAAAAACAAAAGTTATATCAATGTTACTTGTTGCAGCACTTCTTCCGCAAACATTGACCATTAATGCCGCTGTTACTAATGAAACAGTAGACAAGACATTTTTAGGCTCACCTAATGGCACCGCAATAATTAATAATCTCAAATATAGAGACATCTCAAACTACACCTACAACCTTAAGGATGCCATATATCAAAATGGTGTACTTGACTTGTTAAAGGGTTTTGGGAGCACAAACTTCAACAAGAACGGCACTATTTCAAACCAAATGGCATTATACCTGTGTTATATGGCGGCTAACAGGGCTCAGGACATTCAAACTCAGGGGCAGGCGCTTAATAATGCCCGTGCTGTGAAAAAGACTGATTACCAGCAGGTGCTATATGACGGAAGCCTACAACTTGCTGCAAATGAGGGACTCATTACCGCTCAGCAATTGGCGGACGCTATGAATGAAGACCAGACAAGTCTTGAAGCAGGATCCTTCAATAGAAGTGCCAATGTACAGAGACAACAATTTGCAACATGGTTGGCAAAGACCCTTCTATTATCACCAGCATACGAGCAGCAGGAAATCTATAATAATTTTACTGATTGGAGGAGTGCCTTGCCGGAAAACATCCCATACATAGAGGCTATTCTTCAAAACAATATTATGAGCGGAGATGGCAATGGTAAATTCGGGCCTACCCAAGCAGTTACAAGGGAACAGGCAGTGACAGTGCTAAAAAATGCAGAAAATATTATTCTTCCTATCAGAAAAATGGAGAAACGCACTGCAACGGTAGAGGATATTACAATAACACAGGACAGTACCAAGGGATATAAATCAGATTATCTTAATATATTCGTGAGAAATTCAGATGGCTTACTTGACAAGATTGTGACGGAGGCGCGCTACCAGCTGCCTACCAACAATACCAATGAGATGAACAAAACCGCCAAGGTGACTTATTCTACAAATATACCTGTATTCAGGAATGGAACTATAGATAATGCATCTGCTCTCAAAAAAGGTGATAGAATTGAGTATATCGCTGGAGTTGAGGACAGCATTGTACGATATGTACGTGTTTTGTCAAACACAGGAGAGATAAGCTATGTAGCGGCTAGAGTAAATAGCATCAATACAAATTCCAGAACTCTTAATGTCACACCAATGAAACAGACCATCAAGTATCCAACCGATGATGTTTCTGAGCCCGATTATCAGACTTACCCGAGCGGAGGACAAGTCTACAGAAATTATACTTACAGCAATGGTGTAGTTTATGCTGTTAGCAAGGCACCTCTGAATATCAGTGATATTAAGCCTCCTGAGAGTATTGTAATTCTTGGTATACGAAACAATATTATTGAGGAAGTTCAGCCAATAACTGTATTAAAACAACGTCAGCAGGGCTTAGTGCCAGGAATCGTGGAGGAAAACAATCCATCCCTGGGTTACATAACACTTTATAATGGTGATGCAAATACAAATAACGCACTAGAATTATCATCACTCAGAACCTTTAACTATGCTGACCCTAATGCAATCTCTGTAAATAAGAACTTTGAACCTGCAGACATTGATGACATTGAACCTGGAGACACGGTATTTATTAGGCTAGATAACAACGGGCAGGTGGAATCCATTAATTGTGTTACAAACTATTCTGTTAAATACGGAAAAGTAATATCCCAGAGAATAGGCTCAATAACTGTACAGCTAGAAAATGGACAGCAGCAGAGCTACAAAACAGATACAGCAAATATTATAAAAGATGGCAAGCTTGTTAAACTGTCGGCTCTCAAAGATGGGGACAGGGTTAAGCTTTTGATAAACGAGACACCAAACCTTATTAGTCTCAAGGAGATGACAATAGAAGGTGATGAAAGGCTTGCTTCAAACATATATAAGGGCAACTTTTTGAGGTTTGATAATATTTCAAATAAGATTGTTCTATCCGACCCATGGGTGCTGAGAAAAGGAGTTTGGGAGAAGGAACAAATGGCCTTCTCTGAAATTGAAGCAGCAAGAGAGCTGAAGCTGTACTTTGACGGCAAGGAATTATCAAAGAAGGCAACGAGCTATATGAAGGATTCTCCGATTTATATCGGGGGACAAAAGGATTACGGAGATACCGAGCTAGCAGTTATCGCGTCATTTGTGGCTCCAGAAGATAAGGAAGTTACCTATGATGAAGCAGTTTATTCATCAAGTCCAACTGCGGGTAAATTTACACTTGATAAGTCTCTTGCCCAGATTGTATATAATGCAGGCTCTATAATAATAAAGAACGGAAGATATGTCGGAGGCAACAGTATAGCTGCCAATGATAGTGCATATGTCGTTGCAAACAGGGATTCTTCTTCGGGAGCGCTAAATGCTAGTGTTGTTTCTGTTGAACAACGTGCAGGAATACTTCCAGTACAGTTGATAAGAGGAAGAATCAGCGATATTGACCCATACAAGACTGTAACGCTTATGTCCTTCTCAACCTTTAACGGATTGGAGTGGACATTCTCAAATACACCAAAGACACTGACATTGACTTCTGATACTAGAATTATTGACACTGATGGAATTATTGGACAGGGAAGCTTTATTGATTATGGGGATACAACATATATGGACAGAACCATCTACATACTTTGTGATGGTACAAATGCGGTACAGATAAGCACTGCACCATTTGGTAACTTTACGGTATCGGGTGAAGTTCTTGACTTAACGGGTGCTGCATATGCAGATGATGGCACAATGACTCAAGAGCCAAGTGCAATTTCCCTGAGGAATTGTAAGTATTACGATGTAGCTTCACATATGTGGACATCCATTAAGGACAGCAACATTAGTTTAATCAGTAACACACTGGTTATAAAGAATAATCAAATAATCAAACCTTCACAAATCAACAAGAAGGACAAGCTTGTAATACTTAAGAAGGACAATCAGCCAACGGGTGAGGGATATATTGTAATTGTAACGCAGTAGAAATTAATCTATAATTATCTTTGGGGGAAGTAAAATGTCAAGATCAAGAAAGTTACGCAGGGTAACCAGTTTCATACTGGCAATGGTAATAATGCTATCAGTACCTGCAACTTGTTTTGCTAGAATTGGTGATAGCGGCTATGAGGGTGGAATATCCTCTGGAGAAGCACCAAATAAAAAATCATTTACATATCAGGAGCCATGCTTTTTAACAGGAGTACCGGTTATAATCAACGGTACAGTAATTGTTACAAAGGCTATGAAGACTGATACAAAGACAAATAGCCAGATTGTTACTACTACCTACAAATATTCTTCTCCTGCTACAAGTACTGCCAAGCTGAAACGTGACCTTACTTATGTCACTACAGTAAAGGTAGATGAAACAGGACAAAAAACAGAAAGCACTCAGCTGACAAAAGCAAATGAAACAATAACTATTAATGGTGTTAATTATACAATAAGCAGTGTTGATAACTATGAATTTTCAAAATCCATTTTAAATGATATCAGGCCCGCTATAAACTACTACTCCGGCACACTCTGGAGCAGAAAGACCTATACCGTAAGCGCAGGTACAGGCGTGAGGTCACAAGATACAATTGTTGTTGAATCAACAGGAAACTATTATGGATATGAACAGTACTGGAGCAATTCAGAGGTACAGTTGATAAATCAAAGTATCACCTACAACAAGCCAGGTAAGCAGCCTGAACAAAGAGGTGATGTGACGCTAGGAATTTCAGCTACTACTACAAAACAGCTTAGGTACTATGAAAATAAGCCTACTCAAATAAGCTTTGATGGTGGTTATACACAGTTTCAATACAATGAAAACATTCTACAGTATACCGCCAACCTTGTGGAGTTGGACAAGAATAAGGAACCTACAAGCAAGACCGTTAAGTATAAAAACAGCCTGAAGATGGAGAGCTTCCCTCAACAAACAAAGCTATTATCACCGCCTCTCAACAAGATTAAGGGACACCCACTGCAGGAGGAAATGAGTATAATGTTTGGGTTGGGGGCATACAAGGAGCCACCAGCATTTGTACCACAGGAATATATAAACAGGGCTGAGTTTGTAGATGCTTTTGTAAAAATTGCAAAAGAAGTACCAATTGATCCGGCACTTGCTCCAAAAACTACAAGCAGTTCAAAAGCAAAGAAAACAACCGTTACATCGCCGTTTATAGACGTTTCTACCAACCACGAAATGTTCGAAAGTATCAATGAAGCGGCTAAAAGGGGGTTTGTAGTCGGAAGCGGCAAGAATACATTTAGACCGGACGCTAAAATAACAGTTGCAGAAGCCGTTACAGTACTTATTAATTCAATCGGTCTGCAGGACATTGCCCCAAATCCTACAGCAATAACAAGCTTTAGAGATGATGCTTCTATACCGCAATATGCACGTGCCGCATTTTATGTGGCTGATAAGCTCAACTTGATTGAAGGTGACAAAAAGGGTAATATTAATCCAGGTGCTTATATAACAAAGGCTGAAGCAGCTAAATTATTTAAAGCATATATAGACTATATGGCAGAGAGCATTAGGACGGAATACATGCAAAAGATTATTAGCTATTAATAACATAATCAATAATAATATCGGCTGGGGGCTTTGCTTATAGCATAGCGTCCAGCCGATAATTTTAAAGAAAACATATAATTTATTATAAACTAAATGAGAAAACATTTATTTGTTTGACAACTATTAAAGAAAATATTGTTAAAAGAAAACTTATAAAGTAAATATAGAAAAATACATCTAAAGTAGAAAGGATATAATAATGAGAACACTTAGGAAAAGGCTATTAAGTCTAGTATTAATTGTTTCAGTATTTCTTACAATCTCGGGCCAAGCGTTTGCAGCAGATGCTACCATGATGGGAGAAGCATTTGCACCAGATACCACAATGTCGGCTCAGGTATATGTAGTAAATACCACAAATTCAGCAATATCTAGCTCTACAAGTTCCAATTACACCTCTACAATTGGAGATTACTTACAAGGAGTTATTAATATTATCAAGCAAAAGTACAATGGAGAAGTCACTGACCAGAAGCTTATACAAGCCGCTATAAAGGGTATGACAGAAGCTTTGGATCCATATAGTACATATTTTACACAAGAGGAGTTTGACGCATATTACAATACATTTCAAGGGTCTGTGGAGGGTATTGGTGTACAGGTAATTCAAGATGGTGATTATGTAAAAATTATAAAAGCGTTTCCCAGTTCATCAGCAATGCAGGCAGGTATTTTACCAGGTGACAAAATTTTTGAAGTTGATGGTATAAATGTGGTGGGGAAGCAACTGGAGGATGTAGTTTCAAAGGTAAAGGGTAAACCTGGAACAAAGGTGAAGCTAGGGATTTTGAGATCAGAAACAAAAAAGTATTTTGAGATTGTTAGAGCCAAAGTCTCAGTACCATCAGTATCTAGCGATATAAGAGGTGACATCGGATATATCAAAATAGACAGCTTTACTGAAACAACTGCAACAGGTGTAAACCAAGCACTAAGTGCATTTGATAAAAAGAAAATTACAAAGGTAGTGCTTGATTTGAGAGACAATGGTGGAGGGCTTGTGGATGCAGCTGTATCAGTAGCCCAAAACTTTGTACCAAAGGGTGTTGTTACTACTCTAAAATTTAAGGATCCTACTCAACAGGACACAACATATACCTCTAGCCTGGAAAAGTTAAAGTATAAAGTGGCGGTACTGGCAAATCAAAACAGTGCAAGTGCTACCGAAATACTGACCGGAGCCATAAAGGACACAAAAGCGGGAGTAGTAATTGGGACTAAGACTTTTGGTAAATCAAAGGTTCAGACATTTACTCCTATTATTACAGATGAAGCCTTTAACAAATATAATACCAATGGAAATCTGGCTTTGGATCCATATATAAATGGACACATCAAAAGTATCGGCGGTTGGATAAAGCTTACTACAGGAATGTACTATACTCCAAATGGAGAATCTATTGATTTAAAGGGAATTGAACCAAACATAAAAGTAGATAATTACAAGGTAGAAAGCATAGACGTAAACAGCATAGAACAGTTGACAGCGGCAAAACCACTTGCGCTAAATGCTGAAAGTATAGATGTATTGAATGCAGAGGCTATTTTAAAATTGCTAAACTATAGCGTTGATACTCCTGATGTAAAGCTTGATAAAAAAACTCAAGATGCTTTAAAAAAGTTCCAAAAAGATGTTAAGATTAATGTAACAGGTAAACTTGATATTACCTCACAGCAATTGCTAAATAACAAACTCAATGCGTTGAAATTAAAAATTGATACACAGTATGCGAGAGCTGTTCAAGAATTAAATAAGAAATAATCAAAAGAATATATTGACCTTTTTTTTGTCAAAATATAAAATATTAAAAGTGTATTACGGAAAAGAGACGTTTCTATATCGAGAATAAGTTTTCTCGTCAAATATTTTAGGAGGAAAAGAAGTCATGTCAGTAAAGTATATATTTGTAACAGGCGGTGTTGTGTCTGGGTTAGGTAAGGGTATAACAGCGGCATCGTTAGGAAGACTCTTAAAGGCAAGAGGTATTCATGTTACTATTCAGAAGTTTGATCCATATATAAATGTAGATCCAGGAACCATGAGCCCCTATCAGCATGGTGAGGTTTTTGTAACTGAGGATGGAGCCGAGACAGACCTCGACCTCGGTCATTATGAAAGATTTATAGATGAGAATCTAAGCAAGAACAGTAATGTTACTACTGGCAAGATATATTGGTCAGTTATATCAAAGGAAAGAAAGGGAGATTTTCTGGGCGGAACCGTTCAGGTAATCCCACATATTACTAATGAAATAAAAGAAAGAATATACAGGGTTGGCAAGTCAGAGAGAACAGATGTTGTTATTACTGAAGTTGGTGGTACAGTAGGAGATATAGAAAGCCTTCCGTTCCTAGAAGCAATCAGACAGGTATCTACCGATGTTGGCAGAGAAAATGTAATGTATATTCATGTTACTTTGGTACCTTATTTAGGCAAGTCTGGAGAGCTAAAGACAAAGCCTACGCAGCATAGTGTAAAGGAACTCAGAAGCATAGGAATACAGCCGGATGTTATTGTGTGTAGAACTGAACATACTCTTTCACAGGACATGAAGGATAAGATTGGACTGTTCTGTAATATAAGAGGTGATTCGGTTATTCAGAACCTCGATGCAGAAGTTCTATATGAAGTACCTTTAATGCTTGAAAAAGAAGGACTTGCCAAGATTGTGTGCCAGAGATTGGGATTGGAATGTTCTGAACCAAATCTTACTGAATGGGTGGAAATGGTTGACAGGCAAAAGAATCCAAAGGACAAGATTTCAATAGCATTGGTTGGTAAATATGTTGAATTGCATGATGCATACCTTAGTGTGGCAGAATCCCTTCGCCATGGTGGTATAGCAAATGATGTCGTAGTAGATATAAACTGGGTTAACTCTGAGGAAATCGAAGAAAATGGTGTTGAAAAGTATCTCAAGGACGCTGACGGGATACTTGTTCCGGGTGGTTTCGGGGATAGAGGTATAGAAGGCAAGATTAAGGCCATTACTTATGCAAGAGAAAACAAGATTCCATTCTTTGGTATTTGCCTTGGTATGCAGATGGCTGTTGTTGAGTTTGCAAGAAATGTGGCAAAGCTGAACGATGCAAACAGCTCAGAATTTGGTGACACAGCATTTCCTGTAATTGATCTCATGCCTGAACAAAGGGATGTAGATGAAAAGGGCGGAACAATGAGATTGGGCGTATACCCTTGCAAGATTATTGAAGGCACAAGGATGCAGGATATCTACAAGGATGAGCTTATATATGAAAGACATAGACATAGATACGAATTCAATAATGAATATAGAGATACACTGTCCAGCCTGGGGTTAATTCTATCAGGTCTTTCACCTAGCGGGAAGTTGGTTGAAACTGTTGAGCTAGAGGATCACCCATGGTTTGTAGGTGTACAGTTCCATCCTGAATTTAAGTCAAGACCAAACAAACCACATCCTTTGTTCAGAGACTTTATCAGGGCCGCGTATGAGAATAAAATTAAATAAGGCGATTGCTATAAATTTTAGTGAAAATTGATTAATAGCATTCAGTATAATCGATAGGATTATGGTATTGTAAGATTATTAGACTATAGGGCACTCTTTGCACAGTTAAGCTGCAAAGAGTGCTTTTTTATTCTAAATAAAATATTTATAGGTTATTTCTGTATAATGTTCCATGTACTTGACAATAATTATTTATACATCACTTTTTTGCTAAATTTTATAGCTCAATGGATTTACTAGCAAAATTGGATGATATTTATGGGGATAAAGAGAAAGGTAGCGGTTAAAATGAATAAGGGTTATACAGTTGTCAAATTAAATTTACGAAGTCAAAAATTTTCTCAGGTTCTAAAGCTTTCTATAGCGGCAGCAATGCTTGCTCTTCTTGTTGTATGGATGGTTTCCGCATTCTATGCAGAGGATGTAAATGCAGGACTTGCCCAAAATCTTGTAAGACTACATGTTATTGCAAACTCAGACTCAGAAGCTGATCAAGCACTAAAGCTCAAGGTACGTGACGCAATTATTGAGTATATGAAAACCGAGTTAAATGATTCAAAAAATATTGAACAGACAAAGAATACAATAAATAAAGACTTAGATAAAATACAGAGCATTGCAGGAGAGGTTATAGCAAAAGAAAACTATGATTATGATGTGAAAGCAAGTTTGGGCTACTATCCTTTTCCAACAAAAACATACGGAGATATTACTCTGCCAGCTGGTAATTACGACGCCCTGAGGGTAGTAATAGGTAAGGGAGAAGGAATGAACTGGTGGTGTGTTCTTTTTCCACCCTTGTGCTTTATAGATGCAACTCATGGAACTATTCCAGACTCTGTAAAACAGGATTTAAAGGAATCCTTGTCAGATGAGGAGTATGCCATTATAACCTCAACCGATAAAGAAGAGGACATTCCAATCAAGATTAAATTTAAGGTTGTAGAATTTTTAGAAGGTACGAAGATAAAGTTTACTGGTGCTATAAGTAAGCTGTTCAACTAATGAGTCAGAGGGGACGGTTCTCTTTTGACTCAAGAGTCAGAAGGGACGGTTCTTTATTGACTCAATTGAGCAAGACTAAGCATGAGTCAAAGAGGACCGTCCCTCTTGACTCCTTACATAAAAACTCTTGTGAAATTTTCACAAGAGTTTTTATGTGCGCCTAGAAAAGGTGCTTTATCGTTAGCGAATTGGTAACACATTTCTTACAGCTTCTTTACACCTTTGTCACCTTGGCTAAATAAACACTTTTTTTTGCTATAATGGTGGGGCTCAATTATTTATAAGTGGAAAGGGGTTAAAAATGAAAAATAGAATAGCTTTTGTAGATATGCTAAAGGCTATGGCTATAGTTGGTGTAGTAATAATACATGTTTCTGGGGGATTGCATTCAAGATTTGATATACCGTCTATTAATTGGTATTTATATGTGTTCTGTGCCTCACTAGTAATGTGGAGTGTACCTATTTTCCTTATGTGTAGCGGCGTTTTATTCCTTAATTCTGAAAAAACAATTTCAATCAAGCAGATTTTTACAAAATACTTACCGAGGATTTTGGCTGCCCTAATATTTTGGGCTCTTATGTATGAAATAGTTGATGTTATAATAGAGTACCGCAGCACGGGAATATTAAGCTTTGGTATGATTAATAATGTCATTAAAAATATAGTTACGTGTAATACACACTTTCATTTTTACTACCTCTATATTATCATTCTCATTTACTGTTTAGTGCCGATTATTAGAGTTTTTACTAATGCTGCTGATAAGAAGCATATGGAGTATGCTTTGTTTGCATGGCTTGCTCTGGGTGTTGTGTTCACGTTCAGTATTAAATTTTATCCCTTTAACCTTTTAAAAGGTATAGTTTTACAGTATGGAATTAGAATGGCCTATGCTTGCATTGGTTTTTTTGTATTGGGTTATTATTTTAATAAATATAAAGTTACAAAGAGGACAACTAATATTATCTATGTGCTTGGTATATTTGGATTTGCGATAACTATTGTTGGTACTATATATTTATCCAAAGAATCCTTAGATGGAACATTTTTTGAGGGCATGTCGCCTAATGTAACAGCAATGGCTGCAGCATTGTTTTTATTTATTAAAAATCTGGATAAGAAGGGAAATAACAAGTTAATTACTTCAAAGGCTATTGGTTATTTATCAAGAGCTAGTTTTTGTGTGTATCTAGTTCATGACTTCTTTAATATAATTTTTAGATTATGGGGACTTGATAAAATGATATCTAATGCTTTAGTTTCTATTTCTGTTTTAACGTTAATGAATCTAATGCTAAGTATTGGTGTGTATTTTGTACTATCTAGAATTCCATATGTTAATAAATATTTGATATAGGTTTTGAGTCATTGGGGACGGTTCTGTTTTGACTCAACCAATCATTGGGGACGGTTCTGTTTTGACTCAACCATGAGTCAAAACAGAACCGTCTACCTTGACTATGGCTCTGGCCTGGCTCTAGCCTGGCTCTAGCTCTGGTCTGACTCTGGCTCAAAGTGAGTCAAGAGAGAACCGTCCCCTCTGACTCAGAGAACCGTCCCCTCTGACTCATTCTTAATACTTGCAACAATATACAAATTATGGTACCATAACTAATTATTACAAATACACATATTATGTTTCAGATATAAGAGGTCTTGTATGAAAGTATTTCAAGAAGTAATCAAGATATATTTCAAGGTGATGTTTCAATATCGATGGACCTTTGCAATGACTCTTTTTGTTCAACCCATATTACTCTTTATCAATATTGCTCTTTTTAAAAGTATATATGCATATAACGATACTGCAATCATTAAGGGCTATGGCTTTGAGCAGATGGTATGGTATTATACTGCATATTATGTGGTGCTTAGTTTTGTATGGAATGGTATTACTTCGGATATATCAGAAAGCATACTTTCAGGCGACCTTGCGATTGCCCTTTTGAAACCCATTTCGTTTTTTCAGTATTTCTTAGGCAGTGCTGTTGCATCCCGAGCAGTAGCTATGCTGGTAGATTTTCTGCCGGGAATGATAATTTACAGTCTTATTCTTTTCCCATCATTTATAACTCTTAAATCATTTTTGAGTTTTATTGTAATAGCAATTCTGGCCTTCTTTCTTAACTACGTGTTTGCTTTCCTCCTTGGAATGTCAGCAATGATAATTAAGAATAATTCTTCAATTTTAGCAATGAAGGAAGTTTTTATTGCAATAGTGGGTGGAGGACTGATTCCCCTGGAGTTTATGCCGGGCTGGTTAAACAACATCTTTGACTTTCTACCATTTAAATATATTATTTACTGGCCTATACAATTCTTTCTTAATAGAGTAGAGGGAAACACTTTTAATGCTCTACTTAAAATAGGTTCAATACAATTAATATGGATTGCCTTCTTTTACATAGCAATAAGAGTTTTATGGAAAAGCCTTGTCAAAAGGTTTTGCGCAGCAGGCGGGTGACCTTACACAATATATATTTACATCAGTATTAATACCATCGGGCAAAGTTTTAATTGTAAATTTATAAGCGTGGCTGATACACGCAGGCGGAGATAGTATGTTATATTTATTTAAGCTGTTTTTTTGGAACTGCAAAATGGGCATCTCGAGAAGTATAGAGTATAGATTTGACTTTCTGCTCGGTATGTTTGTTTCGCTTATTTTCTCAAGCATAGGACCTATTCTTCAATATGTAATATTTACACAAACAAAGGGCTTCCCTGGTTGGAATCTTGACCAGATAATACTTTTCCAAGGTATTTTGTTGTTTGTCTTGGGCATGAGGAGAATAGCTTTCGGGGGTTTGCCCGGGTATGTTAATAGATTGGTAAGGCGTGGTGACTTCGATAGATTATTGCTGAAGCCCTATCCTCCAATTGGTGTTATACTTGTCAGCGGATTTAATCTGGACAGCATTGGCTCCATTATTGCAGGGCTATCAATAGCAATTTATTCAATATTAAAGATGGGTATACATATTGGAATTATTCAGATATTAGTATTTCTTTTGGCAATTGTCTTTGGCATTATTCTCTTCATGGGTTTTCAAATTCTATATACCAGCATAGTTATTATGCTTGTCCAGATTGGAAGGCTTGATGAACTCCTTAATAATATACTGAGATTTGGTGAATACCCCATAAGCATTTTTTCGAGAACCCTTCAGACTGCATTGGTAACCGTAATACCCTTTGCAGTTTGGGTCAACATACCGGCAAATGCATTACTAAATAATCTTGATTATACAATTTTTATTACTTTCATTTTTAGCCTAGTATTTTTCTTTTTGAATCTAAAGATATGGAACCTTTGTCTTAGAAATTATACCAGTGCAGGAGGTTAAGCACATGAGCCAATACATTATCAATATTGATGGTCTTAAAAAGGAATTTAAAGTCCACAAAAGAACAAAAACTGGGGTGCTGTCTGCACTGAAATCTATCATTCACAGAGAATATAATATTGTAACTGCTGTAAAGGATCTGGATTTAAAGATAAAACCGGGGGAGATTCGCGGATTAATAGGACCCAATGGTGCAGGAAAATCCACTACAATAAAGATATTATCGGGAATTCTATACCCAAGCGAGGGAGTAGTGGACGTAATGGGCTTCACACCTTGGGCCCAAAGAGAGGAATATGTAAAAAAGATCGGAGTTGTATTTGGGCAGAAAACTCAGCTTTGGTGGGACTTGCCTGCTATTGACACCTTCGCCTTGAACAAACATATGTATAAAATTCCTGACGATGTATTTAAGAAGAATATTGACTACTTTGCAGAGCTGCTAAATATAGGCGATGTGATTACAAAACCTGTGAGACAACTTTCTCTTGGGGAGCGAATGAAGTGTGAGTTTGTTTGTGCTCTTCTCCACAAGCCGCCACTCGTTTATCTGGATGAACCTACTATTGGACTTGATATTATCTCCAAGGAGGCCATTAGATCCTTTATTAAGATGGTTAACAAGGATAAAGGGATGACATTTATTGTAACCACCCATGACCTTAGTGACATAGAGGATCTTTGTGAAAATGTAAGTATAATCAATAACGGGACAATTGTTTTCGATGACAGCATTGACAAGCTAAAGTGCTATTTCTCAGATAAGAAAATAATTGAGGTTAAGTTTTCTAAGCATGTCAATGAGTCATTGCTGAGAGATTTCAAGGTTATCTCTGGCGGGCCTTTTCATGCGAATATAGAGATCGAAACTAAAGGAACAAGTCTCCGTGATGAGATTTCCAAGATTTTTTATGAATTGCCTGTACAGGATATCAATGTAAACAATATTAATATCGAGGAAGTAATAAAGCATATATATACTGCCTGAGCCAAGGGGGACGAGTCAAGGGGGACGGTTCTCTTTTGACTCAGGCACCCACCAAATGAAAAGAAAGTCAAAAAGTGAGTCAAGGGGGACGGTTCTCTTTTGACTCAGGCAGCCAAGTAAAAGAAATGAGTCAAGGGGGACGGTTCGAGCCAAAAAGGAACCGTCCCCTCTGACTCACTCAAGAACGGTGAGCCAAAAAGGAACCGTCCCCTCTGACTCACTCAAGAACGGTGAGTCAAAAAGGAACCGTCCCCTCTGACTCAAGAACGGTTCGAGTCAAAAAGGAACCGTCCCCTCTGACTCACTCAAGAACGGTGAGTCAAAAAGGAACCGTCCCCTCTGACTCAATAAACTCTTCTATGTTTTTTAAATTAATATGATATAATGTGTATAATATTGTAATAACATTTTTAAGGGGGTTAATATAAGTAATGGGACTTTTCAGCTTTATTAAATCACAGTTTATCGAGGTAATAGAATGGACTGACGATAGTCGGGATACTATGGTTTACAGGTTCCCTGTAGAAAATAAAGAAATAAAGATGGGTGCTCAGCTTACTGTAAGGGAATCCCAAGTGGCTGTTTTTGTTGATGAGGGTATGATAGCAGACATCTTTACCCCAGGTAGATATACTTTGGACACTGCAAATATGCCCGTAATAACCAAGCTCAAATCATGGAAGCACGGCTTCAATTCACCTTTTAAATCAGAAGTATATTTTATTAATACCAAGCAGTTTACAAACTGCAAGTGGGGTACAACAAACCCTATTATGAAGAGAGATGCTGAATTCGGGATGGTTAGAGTGAGGATGTTCGGTGTATACTCCTTCAAGGTTTCTGACCCTCAGGTATTCTTAAAGGAGGTATTTGGAACCTCTAGCTACTTTACAGTGGATGGAATAACAGGACAGCTCAAGAGCAGCATAGTTTCCGGGGTAGCGGACTTGATGGCAGAAACGGCAATTCCTGCGCTTGACCTTGCAACTCGTTATGACGAGATTGGAGAATTATCAAAGAATAGATTGCAGGACAAATTTACAAACCTAGGACTTACCCTTGTATCACTCAGCGTTGAAAATATATCTCTACCACCTGAGGTAGAAGCTGTTATGGATAAGCGCACATCAATGGGAATATTAGGCGACAGTCTCAATCAGTACACCAAGTTCCAGGCTGCTGAAGCAATGAGAGATGCTGCTCAAAATCCAGGTGGAATGGCTGGAGCAGGCGTTGGATTGGGAGCTGGTATGGGTATAGGAAACATGTTTGCTGATTCACTTAGACAAAATGTACCACCAGTTGCGCCAGTGCCACCGCAACAACAGGCACCAGCCTCACAGCCAGCCCAACCTGCTGCCAACGCAGCTTCAAAGTGCTCAAACTGTGGAGCAAGTATGGCGATGGGTGCAAAATTCTGTATAGAATGCGGAACAAAGGTTGCGCCTGTTACTAATAAATGTGGTAACTGTGGAGGAGATTTTCCAGAAAACAGTAAATTCTGTCCGGAATGCGGTCAAAAAAGATAAATATTAATAATGAGGGGAATTATATATGTCTGAGACAGGTTATAATCAGGCTGCTAATGGTGCTGCGGAAAACCAGAATGTAGCTGAAGCTACTCCTACCGCATTTAAGTGCCCATCGTGCGGGGGAGTAATGGTATTTAATCCCGCAAACCAAAATCTCAAGTGTGAGTATTGTGAGTATACAATGGATATGGAGAACGGCAGTCAGCAAATATCCAGCAATGAATTTGATGATGAGGCAGAACTCAGCACAGGGGACGTTTGGAGTAAAGAGAGCCACGCTGTAAAATGTAAAAACTGTGGTGCCACAACTATAAGCGAAGCGTTTATTGTATCAGATAAATGCCCTTTCTGTGGAACAGCAAATGTATTAGAAGAAGTTATTCTTACCGGACTTAGTCCGGAGTATGTAATACCCTTCAAAATCTCCGAAAAAACTGCAGTTAGTCAGTTTAAGGAATGGGTTAAGGGCAGATGGTTTGCTCCTAATAAACTCAAGAAGAGTATAGATGGAACAAGGGTAGATTTGACAGGACTATATGTCCCATGTTGGTCGTTTGACACAGATACCAGTTCATTTTACACTGCAATGGCAGGGGAATATTATTATGTAACTGTAACAGATACTATTGTTAAAGACGGTAAGACAGAGCATGTGACAAGGCAAGAACGGAGAACAAGATGGTACCCTGTATCTGGTCAGTACTATGAAGATTTTAGAGATTACATAGTAGACTCCTCTGTCAATATTGATGACAATATGATGGAGCAGATACAGCCATTCAATATGAGTGAGCTTGTCGCATTTCAGCCGCAGTACCTATCAGGTTTTAAGGCTGAGCGCTACTCAGTTTCTCTAAAGGAAGGCTGGAGTCTTGCAAAGGATAGGCTAGCTGGAAAGATTGAACAGGGTATTATACGCCAAATTAATGCTGATGAGGTTGCGAATGTCAGGTTTAAAACAAGTCATAGCAACAAGCATTTTAAGCATATTTTATTGCCAACCTGGTACTCAGCTTTCAAATACAAGGAAAAGAGCTATGGCTTTATGATTAACGGCCAGACGGGCAAGGTAACGGGTAAATCCCCAATATCGCCATGGAAGGTTATGGCCCTAATTGCAGGTATTACGGTAGCAATAGTAGTTGGTTACTTTATTTATACAAACTTTATAGCCTAAAAATTCATATCGCGGGGGTTTTATGTGGTTTTTTGAGCTTGGCTGGTCACATTGTAGTTTTTATGTAGAGATGATAATACGCCTTGCAGCAGCTTGCGTGCTAGGTGGGCTAATTGGATATGAGAGAGAACATGTGCACAGACCTGCTGGGTTTAGGACACATATTTTGGTATGCGTGGGTGCTGCATTGGTGATGGTAACATCGGAATTTATTTATTATACTTACTCATCTCAGGTTAATCTTGATCCTGCTAGACTAGGAGCACAAGTAATCAGTGGAATAGGTTTTCTGGGTGCCGGTACAATTATCAAAGAAGGCGTAAGTGTAAAGGGATTAACCACCGCTGCAAGCCTTTGGGCTGTATCCTGTATCGGTATTGCAGTTGGTATAGGATTCTATTCCGGTGCGGTGATTGCAACGGCTGTTATTTATTTTACTTTAATAATTTTAAAGAAGCTGCAAAGCAAAATGGCTATCAACAAGATTACCAGAATTTTTGTACACACTTGCCTTGAAAAAGGCCAAATCAACGAGGTAACAGAGCTTATTACTTCTTTGGGCGTAATTATTACCAGACTAGTTGTAGTAAGCAGCGAAAAGGATGGAGAGTTAGTGTTAAAGATTACACTGGATAACTGTGATGCAAAAACACTGGCCCTTCTGACAGAAACCCTATTATGCCACAGAACGGTGCGACGAGTGTATGAGGACTAGGTTATACTGCTAAGTGGTGTATATATCCGGAAATAATAAAAGGCTGTCCATACAGGGCAGCTTTTTTGATGTTATTCCGACTATAGCTTACTAGTTTTCTTTATCCATATTTGATGCAAAATAAGAAACTTGTACTATTTTTCTGCCTCGTTGAATAAAGATATTCGTGAGTGTACTTAAGACTTAATGCATTTATATGCGGCAGGAGGATGATACATAAATGAGTGTTCTGGAGTCAATGCTAGATTGCAGCAAGGATAACTCAATGCTTCACAAGGGACTTACCGATAAGGAAGCAAAGAGAAAGTTAGAAAAGCACGGACCAAATTTACTTTCAGAGAGAAAAAGAATTTCGCCATTTAAGATACTATTTGAGCAATTTACAGATTTGATGGTAATAATTCTTATTATTTCCACTATAATATCAGGATTTATGGGCGAAATGACTGAAGCAATTACGATAATTGCTATTGTAATAGTAAATGCCATATTGGGTTTTGTACAAGAGTATAAAACCGAGAAGACCATGGAGGCATTGAAATCAATGGCGGCCCCTACTGCCAAGGTTATCAGAAATGAGCAACAGGTTAGCATCCCTGCAGAAGAAATTGTACCAGGAGATGTATTAATAATTGAAACCGGAGATAGAATCCCCGCAGATGCCGCCATACTAGAATGTAATAGCCTTCAGGTGGATGAATCCCTTCTTACGGGAGAATCTGTACCGGTTGATAAGAGTTCCTTCAATATAAGCAAAAAAAATCCAGATCCATTTGATAAAAAGGCATCGGTATATATGGGTACTACGGTTACAAATGGAAGAGCTAGGGCGATAGTTTTTGCAACCGGAATGCGGACAGAAATGGGCCATATTGCAGATATGATTCAGAATATTGAAGAGGATGAAACCCCTCTACAGAAGCGCTTGGATAATTTGGGCAAGTTTATTGCTATAGGGTGCCTTGCAATATGTGCTATTGTCTCGGTTACTGGTGTAATAAGGGGAGAAAAGCTGTTTAATATGTTGCTCTCAGGTATTAGCCTTGCTGTAGCAGCTGTGCCCGAAGGTCTTCCTGCAATAGTAACTATTTCACTGGCACTTGGCGTACAGAGAATGCTGAAAAGAAATGCACTTATTAGAAAGCTGCCTGCTGTAGAGACTTTGGGGTGTGCAAGTATAATTTGCTCGGATAAAACAGGTACGCTTACAGAAAATAAAATGACGGTGAGAAAAATATATGCAGCAGGGTATCAGCTTAATGTTACAGGAAGTGGATACAACACAGATGGAGACTTCATTGCAGAAAATAGTAGGTCATCAGACCCAATAAAACAGGAAGCTGTTAAGCTTGTATTAGAGATAGGGGCACTGTGTAATAATTCCGTGATAGAGCGGCCGGCTGAGAGTAAGGGCCTTGATAAGATAAGGGCTCTTGTCAAAAAACAGGATACCTTGAAGATATCAGGCGACCCTACTGAAATAGCACTTACTATTGCAGCTGCTAAAGCAGGTATTACGCAGGATAACCTGTGTCACCGATATCAAAGGCTTGATGAGCTCCCATTTGACTCTGATAGAAAATGTATGTCTGTTGTCTGTAGAACTGACAAGGGTGAGGTATTAGTGCTGACAAAGGGTGCACCGGATTTTATTATAGACAAATGTACGCGAATACTGTCAGCTAAAGGAGTCATGAAGCTAGATGATGCTACTAAGCGTACTATCAGTAAAATAAATGATGGCATGGCAGGTAATGCTTTAAGGGTTATGGGATTGGCTTTTAGAAAGCTTGAAACGGGCAAGTATAGTAAGGATTCTGGTCACTTGGAAAAGGATTTGATATTTGTTGGGCTTATGGGAATGATTGATCCTCCTAGAAAAGAAGCTATAGATGCTGTACAGAAGTGCAAGCTTGCTGGCGTTAAGCCGGTAATGATTACCGGGGATCATAAACTTACCGCTACTGCGATAGCAAAAGAACTCAATATATATAGTGATGGAGATATGGTACTTACCGGGCCTGAGCTGGAGAAGATGGATGACTCAGATTTGGAAAAGGTAGCAGATAATGTATCTGTTTATGCGAGAGTTTCACCAAAACATAAGCTGATGATTGTAAGAGTACTAAAGAAGCTTGGGCATATTGTAGCTATGACGGGTGACGGTGTAAATGATGCACCAGCTGTAAAAGAAGCTGACATAGGGGTTGCGATGGGTATTACCGGAACAGATGTAACAAAGGAAGCATCTGCGATGATACTACTAGATGATAATTTTGCTACAATTGTTGCAGCTGTCGAAGAAGGAAGAGTTATATATAACAATATTAGAAAATTTATCAGGTATATGCTCTCCTGTAATCTTGGAGAAGTACTAACAATGTTTTTAGGAATGTTAATTTGGCTGCCAATACCACTTTTACCCATACAGATTTTATGGGTCAATCTTGTTACTGATGGCTTGCCGGCAATTGCTTTAGGGCTCGATCCTCCAGAAAGAGATATTATGATGAAACCACCAAGGGGAGCCAAAGAAAACATATTTTCACAAGGCTTGCTCAAGCTTATATTAATCAGAGGCACCATAATTGGTTTGAGCACCTTGGGGGTATTCGTCAGTATTCTGTACTTTACACATAATGTAGAGTTGTCTAGAACAGGTGCATTTATGACACTTGTTATAACACAGCTAATACATGTGTTTGAGTGTAAGTCAGAGTCTCGAAATCTGTTTGAAATATCGCTATTTGATAACATACCTTTGGTTCTTGCAGTCCTGTGCTCTCTAGCTATGATTTTGGCAGTTGTATATATTCCAACACTGCAAAAAATCTTTGAAACAGTGCCACTGGGCTTCACAGAATGGAGCATGGTAATAGGCTTCTCAATGTTCGGACCGCTACTTTCAAGTCTGACGGGGTTGAATGGGGGGAAGAAGAGAGTGAAGGTATAAAACACACAGATTAGGTACATAGCATTAACACAATAGGAATATTATATGAAAGTGTATGTGTATATTCTGTTACTTTCTAAAGGAATTTTAACTAGATATAAGAGCTTCTCACAACGTTTTTTAGCGAGAGTAGCTCTTTTCTATTATAAGTTGTCTATGAAATAAACTAATAACTATACCTCACTCAACGACGGTACATTTTTATTCTTTATTTAAAATAAAACACATGGTAAAATATGATAGTAAAACCATTATGTTGTAGAAATATAAGATAACCACCTATGAGATTGCACACAACGATTTATAGAAATCTAATAGTATTTATAAATTTTGCACTTTATAGAAATATGTGTGAATTAATTACAGAAAGGACCAAAACCTATGATAATGCCTTATTTGATGTTTAACGGCACCTGCGAGGAAGCTTTTAATTTCTATGCAAGCGCCTTTGGAGGAAAGATCACATTCTTGTCAAGGTTGAACAATGACCCGAATAATCCTGTAATGCATGCATCTGTGATGCTTACAGAATCGGGTGGGAGTGTCAGTGGCGCTGACACCGATGAGCCTGTAAAAGTTTCAGGCATGTCGATCCTTGTTCTATTTCCAACCGCTGAGAAAATTGATGAGATTGCCACAAAGCTTGCCGAGGGCGGTACTCTTGTACACGGTTTTGTGCCACACCCACCTCCAGACGACAATGGCGGAGGTGCTGAGGTGATTGATAAGTATGGTTATACTTGGTTTTTGTGTGCATAGAAAGCATCAAACAAATTTAACGTAAAAAAGAAGTCAATCATAGTCTGCATGATTGACTTCTTTAACCTTATAATTATAACGATCTACTCACACAAACAAATCGCTTTTGCTAGCAATTACATTATACGCCTCATAATTATTTCTTTATGCTTTGATACTTGCTTTTCTATTCGCAGAAGGATTTCTGTATTCTGCTTATAGCCACCAAATAAGGCGTCAAGCTTTTTACCATGATCATTTTCAATTCTTATTATATCTCGTTTCAAGCCAGCAACATCCGTTTTCAAGCCGCCAATTTCGCCTTTTACAGATTCAAACTGTTGTGTCATTTCAGAATATATTTTAGTCATTAGTTCATATATTCTATCATCCATGCTGTCATCCTCCTAGCTGATAATATTATACCTTGTACTTATAAAAACCACAACGGTATCTTCCTCTTGAAAACCACCACAAAAACCTATATAATTTTACAGAATGACTTTTCCATATATGTACCAATTTTCGCGTATTATATATGAAAAAGTTACATTTCGTTCATAGTTTATTAAAATAAATTATGGATAATAAACTTGAGTCATTTTGTATGATACAGGTTTACTCATTTCATAACCCAGATGAACGCAAGGCAAAATTATAGGGGGGAATATAATGATTGAGATTCAGAATTTGACCAAGCAATATGGTCAGATAAAGGCTGTAGATAATATCAGTTTTACAGTCGAAAAAGGTGAAATACTCGGATTTCTAGGGCCAAATGGTGCTGGAAAGTCTACCACAATGAATATCATTACCGGCTTTATCCCATCTACTGAGGGTACAGTAAAGGTATGTGGCTATGATATTCTTGAAAATCCAAAAGAGGTAAAAAAGAGAATAGGTTACCTGCCAGAGCTACCACCATTGTATATGGATATGACTGTTACTGAGTATCTCGACTTTGTTGCAGACCTAAAGGATGTTAGCAAAAAGGAAAAGAAGAGCCAGATGTCTGACATTATGGAGCTTGTTAAGCTCACTGATGTTAGAGGCAGATTAGTAAAGAACCTTTCAAAAGGCTACAAGCAGAGAGTTGGACTTGCTCAGTCTTTGTTGGGCAATCCTGAAGTACTGATTTTGGACGAGCCTACAGTTGGTCTTGACCCTAAACAGATTATTGAAATCAGAAAGCTTATCAAGGCATTAGGAAAGCAACATACAATCATTTTAAGTTCGCATATTTTGCCTGAGGTAAGTGCGGTATGTGAACGCGTTGTAATTATAAACAAGGGTAAAATTGCTGCCATTGATACTCCTGAGAATCTCTCAAAGGGTATTGGTACGGTTAGCAAGCTTGCGGTTACAGTAGCAGGCCCAAAGAGTTCAATTATTAGTGCTATAGAAGGTATTTATGGTATTAAGTATGTTGAAGCTCACTTGGAAAAGGATGCAGATGTTATTCAATATGTAGTTGAATCAGATAAGGATATAGATGTTAGACGTCCTCTGTTCTTTGCACTTGCAAAGGGAGGCTACCCTATACTTGAAATGAAGTCTATGGACTTGACTCTCGAGGATATATTCCTGCAGATTACTACTCAGGAAAAGGAGGTTATCTAATATGTATGCCATTTTTAAGAAAGAATTCAGGTCTTACTTTAGTTCTCCAACAGCATATGTAATGATGGGCCTGTTTATATTGGTATCTTCAATAATATTCTTTGTAAATCTACTTGGGCAAAGTGCAGATTACAATTTTAACTTTTCTTATATGTCAATTATGCTTATAATAATCGCTCCAATCCTCACCATGAAGATATTAGCTGATGAGAGGAAGAGTGGAACAGAGGTATTGCTTATTACTTCACCAACTAGCATTACTAATATAGTTGTTGGAAAGTATCTAGCTGTTTTTTCTGTATTTTTCATTATGACAGCCATTACCTTTATTTATCCAATAATATTAAGTGCACTTGGAAATCCATCAGCTCCTGAAATAATAGCTGGATATGTTGGATTCATACTCTTGGGTGCATCGTTCCTTGCATTTGGTTTGTTTGCTTCTTCAATCACAGAAAGCCAGATTATAGCTGCCATTCTTGGTGTAGTTGGTCTAGTATTAATGTGGTTACTTCAGGGCTTGGCACCTGGACTTGGAGGAATATGGTCACATGTACTCAATTGGTTTTCATTATTCTCAAGAAGTACAGATTTCTATAGCGGAATGCTGTCACTTTCACCAATTGTATACTATATAAGCTTCTGTGCCGTATTCATTTTCCTTACAATTAGAGTAATTGAAAAAAGACGCTGGAGTAAGGGGTGATTATAAGTGGGATTAAAAATTAACAAAAAATCATTAAAATATGGCTCGAACTCAATTATTTTAATTGCGGTAGTTTTGGCTATAGTAATAGTAATAAACCTGCTTGTCGGAATGGGTGGTTTTAAGTGGGATTTAACTTCTGACAAGAAATTCAGTATATCTGATGAAACTTCAAAAATTATGAAGGAATTGGATTTAAAAGATGTAGAGATATATGGTCTATTTGATGATGGAGAGGTTTCAGGCAATGTAGGCTATACAGAGTTAATAAATATAGTTGACAAGTACAAGCAGTTTGGTATTCCAATAAGATATATAGACCCAGATAAGGATCCAGGTACAATTCGTTCCTTGGATGCTAGCGGAACAAAAAATATTTCAAAGGGCGACTTCGTTGTAAAGAATGGCAGTAAGGTTAAGAGGCTATCTGCTTCATCCCTATATGGTGAAAGTACTGATTATGGCAGATTTTCAAGAGCAGAAGCACTATTGACTGGTGCTATCAAGTATGTTACTGCGGATAAAACACCAGCTGCATACTTTGTACAGGGTCACGGAGAACCTTCTATTCAGAATGAAATGGCACAGTTTGCGCAAGCACTTCAGGACAACAATCTTGAAGCAAAGGCTATTTCACTTGTAACTGAAACTACAATACCTGAAGATTGTGAAATTCTTCTATTTATTTCGCCTCAAAAGGACCTTAGCGAGGAAGAAAAAATAAAGGTGCAGGAGTACATCAAAAAAGGTGGTAAAGCTGTTTTCCTCATGGACCCTGTTGAGACAGGCGATAAGTTTGTAAACTTTGAAGAAGTAATGGCTTACTACAATGTTGGTATGGGCTATGACCTTATTAAGGAAAATGATCAGAATAGACATTTACCAGGTGACGAGTATTCAATTGCAGCTGTACCTGAAAGTACCTCTATCACTCAAGGTGTAAGTACTCAGGATATTCTTCTGTTCCCAGATACAAGAAGTATCAAGATATTAAAGAATTCTTCAAAAGACTATGTAACTTCTACAGTATTGGTTCAGACAAGTGAAAATGCGGCTTCTGCTGATATTTTAAATCAGGGAAGCATCACTGACGGTCAATACAATATAGCAGTTGCATCTGAAATAGAAGGTAGCGGAAAGATTTTAGTATTTGGAAATGGTAAGTTTGTTCTTGATGCTGCGTTGTCCAGCCAGTATGCAACATATTATTCAAATGACACATATCTAGTGCTCAATACAATGGTAAACTGGATGCAGGATAAGAAGGACGAAACAACCGTCGCGTCAAAGTTAATTATGCCAAAGACACTAACAATTACAGAGAGCCAAACGAGTATTTTTGGAGTTGTTCTAATAGGCGTATTACCATTAATAATAATCGCTTGTGGTGTAGTGGTTTGGCTCAGAAGGAGGCACCTGTAATATATGAAGTTATATAGAAATGCAATTATACTTCTTGTTATTTTGGGCGCACTTGTGGGAGCATATTTCCTTATAAGCAATAAGATAAACAGCGATGCCGCAGATGATACTGCCACTTTAGATCCAGAAACTATCAATGTAGTAAAATTTGAAAAGGACAATATTAATTATATTGGCTATGACAATGAATATGGTAAATTCTCAATTTCCCTAAACGGTGATACCTGGAGTATAGAACCAGCTATGGAATTTACAATGGATAGCCTTGTAGCTAACGCAGCTGCAATTGATATTTCCGCCGTTATAGCTGACAAAGTAATAGAAGAAGATGCAAAAGACTTAGCTAAATACGGTCTTGATAAGCCATCAACTGTTACAGTTGGCCTAAAGGATGGCACAAAGAGAGTAATTGAATTCGGTGACAAAACGCCCACAAATGACGCAATGTATGTAAAGATGAAGGATGAGAACAAGGTTTATACTGTTGGTTCATATTATTTTGAAAAGCTTTTAATGAAGAGAGGACAGTTTATCATACAGGAAATACTTCCTGTTGAAGAGACAGAGATAAAGACTTTCTCCATTACTAAGGACGGTACTTTACTATATTCACTTAATTTTGTTAGTGATAGTGAAGTTGACATCACTGCACCAATTGTTGAAAGAGGAGATGCAACAAAGACACAACCAATCAAAGCAAGTCTTGTTACATTAGTGATGACTGATATAGTGGATGAAAATCCAACTGACTTGGCAAAGTACGGTCTTGAAAATCCAAAGTATGTTATTGAATTTGGTACAAGTGATACTACCAAGAAGATTGCCATAGGCAACGATATCTCATCAGGGGCAGCATACGCTAAGTTTGTTGATTCAAAGGGTGTATTCGAACTAGATACTTCACCACTTACATTCTTAGATATGGGACTTACAGATGTACTTGATGTGTTTGTGTATCTGCCTAATATTACTGATGTTTCTTCAGTTGAGATTAATATTGATGGTAAGAAGGTTGTATCAGAGATTACACATTCAGGTGACAATGAGCAAACCTTTAAGGTTGAGGGCAAGGATGCAAACATGAAGAATGATAAGGGAGACTCTGTATTTAGAGCTTACTATCAGGCAATTATCGGTTTGACCTTCAAAAAGTATGACCCTAGTTTAACTCCTACCGGAACTCCGGAAGTAACTATTAAGTACAACCTGAGGGATGGAAAAACAGTTACAGTCGGATTGATATCAAAGGACAATAACTACTACTATGCAATGAAGGATGGCAAGTATACTGGAAGATTGATACTCAAGACTAAGCTTGATGAGTCGGATGGTATTAGGCCAACTTTAGATGCATTATTACAGGCTATAAATAAGTAATTTTTAATTACAAGTATTAGAAGAGCAACTCCAACATAGAATTACACTAGAGAATTATCTTAGTAAACTATGTTGGGAGTTGCTTTTTTTATGAAGGGTGAAATCAGGAATATACTGAAGGTTGCATTTCTTTATATGGCCACTGTAATAGGTGCAGGATTTGCTTCAGGACAGGAGATAATACAGTTCTTTTCTACGTACTATAAAGGTGGATTTTTTGGTATTATACTTGCAGGATTTCTTTTTTCAGTAGTTGGATATGTAGTATTAAACAAGGTATATACTGAGAGAATTAATAATTATGATGAATTCTTATTCCCAATTCTGGGCTATTTTCTCGGTAGTTTGATGGAATTTGTAGTAATGCTTTTTATGTGCTGTATTCTGAGTGTAATGGTGGCAGGATTGGGCAATGTCGTGATGGGGCTTACCGGCTTTCCTTATATGCTGTGTGTTATAATATGCGCATTGATTTGCTGCATTGCAATAATGTCCAACATCAAGGGAGTTATGGCAATGAGTTCAATCATTTCACCAATTCTTATTGTTGGAATAATAACAGTAGGTTGTTACATAATAATGTCCAAGGATGTATCGGTATTTAATATTTCATCAAAGGTCAAGGTTATTACTGATAATTGGGCATTCTCCGCAATACTTTATGTTAGTTATAACACAATTTTATCAACCGTAATTTTAACTAGCATGCTGCCCTATCTAAAAACAAAAAAGGTGAGTGGCTGGGGTGGTATCTTAGGAGGAATTATGCTAGGAGCTACAGCACTTATATTAAATACTGCATTATACTTTTTCTTTCCCCACTCTATAACCTCAGAAATACCGGTACTTGGAATTATTCTAAATAATAGTAAGTGGCTTGCAGGATTATATAGTATAGTTCTGGCTCTAGCAATGTTTATATCAGCCGTAACTTCAGGCTTCTGCCTGACTGAAAGGATTAGCAATAAGCTGAAAATTAACTACAAACTTGTTGGCTTCGTACTGTGTGCCATAACTATTCCGCTTTCATCTATTGGCTTTTCAAGCCTTATTAGCACACTATACCCCATATTTGGGTACCTTGGATTGTTTATGTTGATAGTAATACTTCTCGAGTTTATAAAGGGAATAGTGGAAAAAAGAAGGCTACATCAATAAATCAAGGAAATAGTATGGGGTTATTTGACAAATGTGCCTATTTCACCTTAAGATTTTATAAGAGTAACAAAAAAGTTATGTAACTATAGTTGGTGATAATTAATAACTATGCTAAAATATTTATAACTACATTACTTATTGCTTATACATACGGTCTTGAGGTGAGTTAATTGACTAAAGATAAAGATACTAATTTAGAATCAAATTCAAATGTTGTTAAGCTACGAAATACCCATCCGGTAAGGACTTTCTTTTCATTCATACTTTTATTGCTGATAATATCAGCTATTATACTGTTTACACTTCTTAAAAGCTCAGGCTATGATTTCAAAAGCATGAGTGTTAAAGATGCTTTTTCTTATTTGACTACTCAAGCAAATAATAATGATCAAAATCAGATTATTTCTTTCTCCGTTAATGGAAGTGGGGATTACAAACTGTTTAAAAACTACATTGTTTTGGTATCAAAGGATGGGGTTAAATGGTTTGACAAGAGTGGTAAGCTCCTGCAGGAGAAGGCAATGACGCTTATTCAGCCAGTATTAAAGACATCAGGAAGCTATATGGCAGTTGCCGATGTTGGCGGAAGAGATGTATATGTATTTAAGGATAAGTCATTATTATGGAACAAAAAGCTGGATGATGAGATAATAAGCGTGAATATAAACGAATGGGGAGTAAGCTCCATTGTAATGCAGTCAAAGGAGTTCAAAACCTCGGTACAAGTCTACGATGAAAATGGCGTGGACAAGTATACAAAAATGTGTGCGGAGGACATTGTGCTTTCTGCTATGGTGTTGAAAAGTGGGGAGAATGTTGTTTTAAACAAGCTTAGCACTGATGGTGTTAAAACTGGGACAACCTTGGAGTTCCTTAATATCTATGAGGAAAAGCCTATTGCAACTATCAATATTAATGAGCAGATTGCACCGGTATTATTTTCTACCGGCAAAACGCAGGTTGCTATTGGAGCAAATATAATAGTTGCAGCTGATGAAGATGGCAAGGAATTATGGAGAAAAAGTGCTAACCTTATTTATTGCACGGCTCCAGAAACATCAAAATATATAGTATACTCAGGGGTGTTCAGTGAAAATGGAAAAGATACCAACAAGGTTATAACCATCAACTCGGAAGGCGAAACGGTATATAGCTTTAATATTAATGAAAAAATACTTGGAATGCATCTGTATGGAGATAGAGTAGCATTGAGAACTCAAAGAAGTGTATATTTATATACTCTCAAGGGGCAAAAAGTCTCAGAGTATCATTCACCTAACGAGATACAGGACGTTTATCTTACAGGTAAAAAACAGATTGTACTTATGCATGGTGGAAGTATATCTGTTATGAACATGGATTAAACCAGGCTAGGAGGATACAACAGTGCCAGCTTTTAATTGGACGGACATTGCTGTTATAGTAGTGATAGGAGTTTTCACTATTATTGGACTGAAAAATGGATTTTTGTATTCAGTTTTCAGGCTGCTTTCCTATGTTATAGCATTAGTTGTTGCTGTTAAAGCTTATCCAATACTGTCCTCAGCACTACAAAAGACTATTATATATGACAAGATTAAGGTATCTGTTATAAACAGTATCCAGGGAGGGAACACTGCGGCTGCATCCTCACTTTCTGAGGCCGCTACCTCTACTGCAATTCATGCATCATCTACAGCGGCACATGCTTCGTCAGCAGCTGCTCACGCCACATCTGCAGCCGCTCACGCTACATCAGGTGTGCATGCAACTACAGCTGCGGCTATATCGGGTAATGGGCTACAGATGTCGCAAGCAGCTGTACAAAATATAAAACTGCCCGATTTTCTGAAAACGACAATAGTCAATGATGTCACGCAGAAGGGCTTAGAGACCAAAGCTGCAATAATAGATGCTATAGGGAGCGAAGTATCAACGTTGATTATTAATATTATCAGCATGCTGCTTATCTATCTCCTTATCCGGTTTGGGCTCATATTTGCCAGGATTATTATTAAGGCCATATCCAGCCTTCCTATATTTAAGCAGTTGGACAGAGCAGGAGGAGTTGCTCTTGGAGCTGTCGAGGGAATACTGGTGGTATATATTTTATGTGCTTTCATTACTCTTTTTAGCACATCACCTGCATTCAACTCTACTATCAACAGTGTAAAGCAGGCAAGCTTTGCACACTATTTCTATGAGAATAACTTCATAGTTTCTTGGCTTACCCCTGACGAACAATTAAATATTATTCCTTAATGTTTTAAACTTCAATTAAATATGCTTTTCATGTTTTTTATCCACTTGGCTATTTCTTCTAGACATAATTCTTTCAGAATAGTAAAATGTTTCAAAAGAGAGAGCGTTAGTGGCTGAAAGGACTGATTACTATGAAGAGCAATAGCGTAAAGGCTGGTATAGAGAGAGCACCCCACAGGTCTCTTTTTAAGGCAATGGGTTATACTGACGAAGAATTAGCTAGACCACTTATTGGTATCGCAAATTCGAAAAGCGAAATAATTCCAGGACATATTAATTTAGATAAAATTACAGAAGCGGTGAAGGCTGGCGTTAGAATGGCTGGGGGAACACCTGTTGAGTTTGGTGCAATAGGTGTGTGTGACGGAATAGCCATGGGGCACATTGGTATGAAGTATTCACTTGCTACCAGAGAGCTTATAGCCGATTCATGCGAGGCTATGGGGTTGGCACACAGCTTTGATGGAATGGTTTTCATTCCGAACTGTGACAAGATTGTACCCGGCATGTTAATGGCAGCTGCTAGAATAAATGTTCCTTCCATTGTAATCAGTGGAGGACCAATGCTATCTATCACTAGAAATGGCAAGGCGCTGGATTTAAACAGTGTATTTGAAGCAGTAGGTTCCTACAAGGTAGGCACCATGACAGAAGAGGAAGTAAAGGATATAGAGGACAATGCATGTCCGGGGTGCGGTTCTTGCTCAGGCATGTTTACTGCTAATTCCATGAACTGCCTTACAGAAGTGCTGGGAATGGGTTTACCGGGTAATGGCACAGTGCCTGCTGTCTATGCCGAAAGAATCAGATTAGCCAAAAAAGCAGGTATGAAGGTTATGGAACTGGTGGAGAAGGACATCAGGCCTTCCGATGTGCTTACAGAGCAGGCTTTTGCCAATGCACTCACAGTGGATATGGCACTGGGCTGTTCAACAAACTCAATACTGCACTTGCCTGCCATAGCAAACGAAGCAGGCGTAGAAATAAATCTTGATATTATCAACGATATAAGCAGCAACACTCCTAACCTCTGCAAGTTAGCACCTGCAGGGCACCACCACATTCAGGATTTGTATATGGCGGGAGGCGTTCAAGCCGTTATGAAGGAGCTTGCTAACGCAGGACTTCTTAATACTGAGCTTATTACTGCTACCGCAAAAACAGTGGGAGAAAATATCGAAAATGCAAAGGTGCTAGACCGTGATGTTATTAGAAGTATTGAGCAGCCTTATAGCAAGACGGGTGGCATAGCAATACTTAGAGGTAACATTGCACCTGATGGTGCAGTTGTAAAGAGAGCGGCAGTGGTGGAAGAAATGCTCGTTCATCAGGGTCCTGCCAGAGTATTTGACAGTGAGGATGAAGCAATAGACGCCATTTACAATGGAAGGATTGTTAAGGGCGATGTTGTGGTAATCCGATATGAGGGACCAAAGGGTGGACCCGGTATGAGAGAAATGCTTGGGCCAACCTCTGCGATAGCTGGTATGGGACTGGGCAGTAGTGTTGCACTCATTACAGATGGCCGTTTTTCAGGAGCTTCAAGAGGTGCATCCATAGGGCATGTATCCCCAGAAGCGATGGAAGGTGGGCCAATAGCACTTATCAATGAAGGCGACATAATAAAGATAGATATTCCAAACGGTAAAATAAATGTTGATGTTTCAGATGATGAGCTAAGCAAGAGAAAAGAAACGTGGAAAGCCCCCGAACCAAGGATTACAAAGGGTTATCTCGGAAGATACGCAAGGCTCGTTACCTCAGCAAGCACGGGCGCAGTACTCAAGTAATGAATAATGCAAACTAACTGCACTGGTATGTCCTAGGAAGGGCACAGGCGCAGTGCTCAAGTAATAAGTAAGACAAACTAACTGCAATGGTTTGTCCGAAGAAGGGCGCAGGTGCAGTGCTGAGATAAATTGATATACTCCGAAATAAGAACAATGCAACGTTATATATAGTACTGAGGCAGTGCTAAAGCAGTTCGTACTGCATAAATAGGTTGCCTCTAGCATAACTATCTGAAAGGAAGTGAGATTTGATGAAGTTATCAGGTGCTGAGATTTTGATTGAATGTTTAAAAGAACAGGGCGTTGATACTGTATTTGGATATCCGGGAGGTCAGGCCCTTATTATATACGACGCTTTATATAAAGCCAGGAATGAGATTCGTCACATTCTTACTTCTCATGAGCAGGGTGCGTCCCATGCTGCCGATGGCTACGCAAGAGCAACGGGTAAGGTGGGGGTGTGTATTGCTACCTCGGGACCGGGTGCTACAAACCTTGTCACAGGAATAGCTACCGCATATATGGACTCCATACCTATTGTGGCTATTACCGGGCAGGTGCCTACCGGACTTTTGGGGAAGGATTCCTTCCAAGAGGTAGATATTACCGGTATCACAATGCCTGTAACAAAGCATAACTTCATAGTAAAGGATGTTACCAAGCTGGCTGATATAGTCAGAGAAGCTTTTTATATTGCAAAGGATGGCAGGCCGGGGCCTGTACTCATAGATGTATGTAAGGATGTAACAGCAGCTATAACTGATTATGATGCAAAGCCCGTTATAAGTAAGCTGCTCAGAGAAAAAATGCTCACTACACAATACGTACTAAATATGGATGATGTTGAGGTGGCTGCACAAGCTATAAATGCTTCACAAAGGCCAGTAATACTCTCTGGTGGGGGTGTAGGAATTGCAGGAGCAGAGGGTGAACTTCTGGCTATGGCACAAAATGCAAACATTCCTGTATGTACTTCTCTTATGGGAATGGGGACTTTTCCGGGAGACCATCCATTATTTATGGGCATGGTAGGAATGCATGGGACACTTACCTCAAACTATTCTGTGCACAACTGTGATTTATTCATAGCTATAGGTGCAAGAATGAGTGATAGAATAGTAAGCAATGTGAAAGGTTTTGCTCCTAATGCAAAAATACTGCATATTGATATTGATGCCGCAGAGATAGGAAAGAACATAAAGGTGGATTATCCTCTGGTAGGCAACCTAAAGGAAATTATGGGATTGCTTGTTGAAAAGGTAAGCTACAACGACAGAAGTGAGTGGATTGCAAATGTAGATGAGTGGAAGCAGAAGCACCCTCTCAAATACTGCAAGCAACCGGGAGTGCTCAAACCACAGTATATAATGGAAAGAATTTATGAGCTTACAAAGGGAGAGGCAATAATAACTACCGAGGTTGGTCAGCACCAGATGTGGGCGGCGCAATATTACAAGTATAAAAAGTATAGGCAGTTTATCTCATCGGGTGGCTTAGGAACAATGGGTTATGGTTTAGGTGCCTGTATGGGTGCACAAATAGCCTGCCCTGACAAGAAGGTAATCAATATAGCTGGTGACGGAAGCTTCCGTATGAATTGCAACGAGCTGGCAACTGCAGTGGAATATAAGCTACCTATAATAATAGCATTGTTTAATAACAGGGCGCTGGGCATGGTGAGGCAGTGGCAGGAGCTATTTTTTGATGGGCGTTTCAGCCAGAGCAGCATTGACCGTGGCACTAACTTCAAGGCACTTGCAGAGGCGTTTGGAGCAAAAGGCTACAATGTGCGCACGCCGGAAGAAGTAGATGGTGTACTTCTTGAAGCACTAGCACAAACAGATATACCTGTTTTGATTAACTTTGAAATTGACAAAGACGACAAGGTATTCCCCATTGTGCCTCCAGGTAAGGGTATAAATGAGGCTGTTGATTGCTAAATAATGAAACAGTTGAATTCTTAAAATGAAGCAGTTGATTTCTAAATAATGAAGCAGTTAATTGCTAAATAATGAACCAGTTAATTGCTAAATAATAAGCTGTTAACTACTAAATAATGAAGCATTTGATTTCAAAAGAGTAATTAAAATGGAGCTTGACGCAAAAAGTGATAAGCTCCATTATTATTATTTTTTTAGTAACAATTTTATATTAATTTACGATAAAATTTTTGCTTGACTATTGCTATTGTCTATGTTAAACTTGTTATTGCTCGCTGTGTAAGTCTTTTTTTTTATGTCCAAATTATTCAAAAAGTTGGACAGACATACAGAGAGAGCTACTATATTGAGCGGCTGGAGGTGTAATTAATGAGAATTAAAATCACGCTCGCA
>JAEYTP010000058.1 GCA_023433945.1 Bacillota bacterium
TTTTGGCGGGCAAGCAGCCACAACCCATGAAATTGGAAATTATCCAGGAGTACCTGACATCGAGGGTTCTAAACTTATGCAGAAAATGCTTGACCAAGCAAAGTCCTTTGGTACTCAATTTATACAATCTAGTGTTCAAAGTGTTGATTTATCAGGTGAAATTAAAAAAATTATAACTGATAACGGTACATTTGAAGCATATGCAGTAATAATCGCAACTGGCGCAACTCCAAGAAAACTAGGCTTTGATGGGGAAGAGAAGTTTCGTGGGCGGGGAGTTGGCTATTGTGCAACGTGCGACGGCTTCTTTTTTCAAGACAAAGATATTTTTGTAATTGGTGGTGGAAACAGTGCGGCTGAAGAAGCACTGTTTTTAACCAAGTTTGGTAAAAAAGTAACTATACTTGTAAGAAAAGATGCATTCCGATGCGAAAAATCAATTGAACACAAAGTTATGTCACACCCAAAGATTGAGGTAAGATTTAATACCGAATTAATTCGTGCATTTGGTGACAATTCGCTTAAGGGTGCAGAACTAAAGAATAACAAAACTGGCGAAGTAACAACCTATAACGTTTCAGAAGAGGATGGAATATTTGGCATATTTATTTTTGTTGGTTATGAGCCTGCTTCAAAACTATTTAGCGGACAAGTTGATTTAGACGAAGCAGGGTATGTTAATACAAATGAAAAGCTACAGTGCAGTATACCAGGTGTTTACGCAGCGGGAGATATTCGCCTCAAAGAATTACGTCAGTTAGTTACAGCCACATCTGACGGTGCTATTGCTGCTGTCCAGGCAGAGAAATACATCTTAGAGTACAAAGATAAAAATGGTATAAAGGATACTACTCCTCCAGTTGCACTGAAAAATGAGCATACAACAAAGGGTTCTAGCAGTTTAATATCTGATGATCTCCTTTCACAAGTAAAGCAGGTTTTTTCAAAATTACAACATGAATGTGTTTTAATTATGATGAAAGATGAACACCCAAAATCCAGCGAATTGGAAAATTTCCTTTCTGAACTGTGTAAATGTAGCGATTACGTAAAGCTAAAGGTATATCAAAAAGATAAGTGTCCCGTATCCTTTGAACGTAGCCCTGCGTTTGCCATATGTGGGAAAGATGAAAATGACAGTGGAGTAAAATTCAGCGGTATTCCTGCAGGACATGAATTCAACTCATTAATTTTAGGAATTTATAATTTTGCAGGACCAGGCCAGGCACTAGATGACACAATTAAACAGCGCATTTCTCAAATTAATAAGCCTATAAAACTACAAATATGCATATCATTATCGTGTCATTTTTGTCCTGACGTAGTTATATCAGCCCAACGAATTGCAATATTAAACACAAATGTAAGTGCAGAAATGATTGACATTTCATTGTTCCCTGAATTTAGAAGTAAGTATAACATTATGAGTGTGCCGGCTTTAATTATTAATGAAAAAGATATTTTATTTGGTGCTCAAACCATGGAACAAATTATAACTGCTATTGAAAAGGTATAAAACTATGAAACATAAATATTCAGCACGTGCTTGGATGGTTCTATTGGGAGTAATACTAATAAGAGGTTTTGCTGGTGGTGGTATTAACCTTACATCCGGTCAATTCTTAGCTCCTGTTTCGGAAGATATAGGTGTTGGCATTGGCAGCTTGTCAATTTATTTCAGTATTACTTCTATCGCCCTTGTTGTTTGGCTTCCCATGGCAGGAAAGCTAGTAAATAAATACGATGTTCGTATATTGGCAATAATCGCTGCTGTATTGCAAGCTCTATCCTTTGCTGCCTTTGCGTTTTTAAACAATGTATTGGGTTGGTATATTCTTTCCGTTCCACAGGCAATGGGAGCAGCAATACTTGTAAATCTTTTGGGACCTATTCTTATAAATCGTTGGTTTCCTCAAAACACAGGTTTTTTGATAGGTATCCAAATGGCATTTGTAAGCTTATTTGGTGCCATAATACAGCCATGGACTTCCGATTTAATAGCAACAAGAGGTTGGAGGACAGCTTACTTTGTTATAGGTGTAATTACGTTTATTGTAGTTTTAATTTCATCAATTATTTTCTTACACAACCGTCCTGATAAAACTACTACAAAAAATACGTATCAAGAAGAAGCCCAAGGAGAAAAGGGAGTAGAAACTGAAGAAGATGCTAAGCAAAAAAAACAACAATCTGACGATATAGAAATTCCTGAAGGAACAGCTATACGTTCTATATCCTTTGGAATGCTTTTAACTTTTATGATAGCAATGACAGGAGTTGCTGTTTTCTCACAGCATATTCCTACTTACGGAGGATTAATTGGGTACTCCATGGCACAAATCGGTACTGCACTTTCTTTAACATCTTTGGGCAGTGCAGCAGGTGCAGTAGCAATTGGATATATTTGTGATAAAATTGGCGGACTGAAAACTTGTTATGGAATTATTGTAATATGGATTATCTCAATTATAGGTCTTTTATTTAGTCCACAAGGTTTTTGGCTATTTGCAAGCTCCTCATTTTTACACGGCTTTGCAGCCGCAAGTATATTTGTATTAGCTCCAATTTTAACATTGATTTTTTTCGGTAAAATGGACTACGAGAAAATCTTTTCAAAGGTTTCTATGGGTGCGCCATTGGCATCAATCTTACTAATTCCTGCCTACGGCTATATTTACGACGCAACGGGTAGTTATTTTTTGGTACTATTATCACTAATACTATTGCTCATCATTGCGGCAACATGTATAGCAGTGGGGTGGAAAAAACGTTGCACTAAGCAAGGTTGTGCTACATGGAGAAAATAAATTTCAGGTTAAGCCATGAGGGACAGTGAAAAATTCGCTGTCCCTATTTTTAAATTTCTTTATATAGTTTATTTAACTTCATGAAAGTAATTACATAAGCCGCAATCTAATTTATCTTTTTTACTTATCGCTAAAAATTCAAAAACTCAATCAAAATTTTATAGCAGGATAGCCATTATCTAAACTAGCAAAAAATATAGTAGTTGCAAAAAAATGGGTAATGTTTTATAATTATTTTAAATTAGTACCAGGTAATAACATCAAATTACAATTATACTCATATATTAATTTGTAACTGATTGATATTACTGAGTTATATTATTGAGAGGTGATAATATGTCACAAACAGAGAAAATACAAAATCTAATATCTTTGAAGAAGCAGATTTCCGTTGGTGGCGGAGAAGATAAGATTGCAAAAAGGCATGATGAAGGAAAGCTTACAGCTAGAGAGCGCATAAATTTATTATTTGATGAAGGCAGCTTCGTTGAAGTTGATGCTTTTATTGACTCGCGTTGCACTGATTTTGGAATGCAGAAAAAGAAGCTAGCAGGTGATGGTGTTGTAACTGGTTACGGTACTGTTTTTGGACGAACTGTTTTTGTTGCTTCACAGGATTTTACTGTAATAGGTGGCTCCTTAGGTGAAATGCACGCAAAGAAGATTACAAAGGTAATGGATATGGCTCTAAAAATGGGGGCTCCTTTTATAGCTATTAACGATTCTGGAGGAGCTAGAATTGAAGAAGGGCTTGATGCACTATCAGGGTATGGTGACATATTCTATAGAAACACCCTCGCTTCAGGCGTAATTCCTCAAATCTCAGTAATAATGGGACCTTGTGCAGGTGGAGCAGTTTATTCTCCGGCTATTACTGATTTTATTTTTATGGTTGAAAAGACTAGTCAGATGTTTATCACTGGCCCTCAAGTAATAAAGTCGGTTACTGGAGAAGATGTTACTGTTGAGCAGCTTGGAGGCTCAGAGGTTCACACAGCTACAAGTGGTGTTGCTCATTTTAAATGTGCTACTGAGCAGGAATGTATTGAGGACATCAAAATTTTGTTAGGTTTTATACCTGATAACAATGTGTCGGAGACACCATTTTACGGTATATCAGATGACGCTTCAAGATTGGTTGATAAATTCAATAGTATAATTCCCGAGGAATCCAATAAACCTTATGACATGTATGAAATAATTGAAGAATTTGTAGATAACGGTGAGTTCTTTGAAATACACAAGAACTTTGCTCAGAACATGATAGTTGGCTTTGGAAGATTAAACGGTAAAACAGTTGGTATTGTTGCAAACCAACCAAAGATAATGGCTGGTTCACTGGATATGAATGCTGCGGATAAGGCAGCAAGATTCATTAGGTACTGTGACGCATTTAATATTCCACTAGTTTCACTTACTGACGTTCCTGCATTCTTACCGGGAGTGGCACAGGAGCATAACGGCATTATTAGGCATGGCGCTAAATTGTTGTATGCTTTTTCTGAAGCAACAGTGCCAAAGGTTAATGTAATACTTAGAAAGGCCTACGGCGGAGCCTATATAGCTATGAATAGTAAAACTATTGGAGCAGATATGGTTTTGGCATGGCCATCAGCTGAAATAGCTGTAATGGGTCCAGATGGTGCTGCAAATATTATTTTCAAAAAAGAAATTACTGCATCAGAAAACCCTTCTGAAACTAGAAAAGAAAAAATTCAAGAATACAAGGATAAGTTCTCAAACCCTTATGTCGCCGCAGCAAGGGGATATATTGATGATGTAATAGAACCAGCAGAAACTAGAAAGCGAGTAATCATGGCATTAGATATGCTATCTTCCAAGAGAGAAAATAGACCCTCAAAGAAGCACGGTAATATCCCACTGTAACATGGAAATCCCGACTGTAACATAGAAATAACCCATTATAAGAGATAACGGTTACCAAGGCTTATAGAAGGTATAGTTTAAAAGGTATAGTTTAAAATGCATTAATAAGTAATATTTTTTTTAAGTATGATTATCAAGGGCATGATTATCAAAGCGATATAACATGCATCAGCTAATTTAAACATTTTTTAGAAAGTAAAAGAAATAAATTTGGAAAGGACTGATTATATGAAGAAGCTATTAGTTACGGTTAATGGCATAAAATATGATGTTGAAGTTGAAGAGGTAGGCGGTCAAAAGACTGTTGCAGCACCTGCTATGAGGGCTAATATGACTGCGCCTAAAAGGACAGCACAACAAGTTGTCAATACAACACAACAGCCAAGTATTACAACAGGCAGCGTTGTTGCACCAATGCCTGGAACAATACTAAAGCTCAAGGTTTCACAGGGTCAAGAAGTTAAGAAAGGGCAGGTACTGCTCATTCTGGAAGCAATGAAAATGGAAAATGAAATTACAGCGCCTATAGACGGTAAAGTTTCTGCTATATATGTTGAAGTGGGAAAATCAGTCTCAGCTAGAGATGTTATGGTCCATATAGAATAATTTGATTAGGTTATATAAGAATTAGCTAGAGCTTATGAAATATCTAGAATAGTAAAGTTAGTTATGCTAAGAATTAGCTAATATTATTCTACATTATTTCTTTGCAATGAAGAAAGGAATGATTATATGGCTAGACTAAAAATTACTGAAACTGTATTGAGAGATGCACATCAGTCACTCATTGCTACTCGTATGAAGACTGATGAGATGCTTCCTATTATAGAAAAATTAGACCAAGTAGGCTATCACTCACTTGAAGCATGGGGTGGGGCAACATTTGATGCCTGCATGAGATTTCTCAATGAAGATCCATGGGAAAGACTGAGAAAGATTAAAGCTGTAGCTAAGAATACCAAGCTTCAAATGCTGTTAAGAGGGCAGAATCTTCTCGGATACAAGCATTACGCTGACGATGTGGTAGAGTACTTTGTTCAAAAGGCTATTGCAAATGGAATGGACATCATAAGAATATTTGACGCTCTAAATGATGTTAGAAATATTGAAACAGCCATAAAAGCCTGCAAAAAAGAGGGTGGTCACGCCCAAGGCTGTGTATGCTACACTATTAGTCCAGTGCATAATCTGCAGTTATTTATAAAGGATGCAAAGCAACTTGAAAGCATGGGGGCTGATTCCATATGTATCAAGGATATGGCTGGTTTGCTGATACCATATAAGGCATATGAACTGGTTATGGCATTAAAAGAAAGTGTTAAGATACCCATTCAGCTTCATACTCATTATACAAGCGGAACTGCATCAATGACATATCTAAAGGCTATTGAAGCAGGGGTTGATATTGTGGACTGCGCTATTTCTCCGATGGCTTTAGGGACTTCTCAGCCACCAACAGAACCACTAGTAGCATCCCTGAAGGATACTCCTTTTGATACAAACCTTGATTTGGCACTATTAAGTGAGATAGCAGATTATTTCAGGCCTTTGAAGGAAAAATATATTGAGAGTGGGCTTTTGGATGTAAAGGTAATGGGCGTTGATGTAAATGCTCTTATCTATCAGGTTCCTGGGGGCATGCTATCAAATCTTGTTTCACAGCTAAAACAGTCAAATGCTCTAGATAAATATGAGGAAGTATTAAAAGAAGTCCCTAGAGTAAGGGAAGATTTTGGTTATCCTCCTCTAGTTACACCAACAAGTCAGATTGTAGGAACACAAGCTGTGCTAAATGTAATAACAGGAGAGCGCTACAAGATGGTTCCAAAAGAATCCAAGGGCGTGGTAAAGGGTGAATACGGGAAAACTCCAAAGGTAGTTAATGCAGACATTCAAAGCAAAATTCTTGGTGATGAAAAGCCTATTACAGTAAGACCTGCTGACTTAATTGAACCTGAGCTGGATAAAATTCGCGAGCAGATAAAGGATATGATAGAACAGGATGAGGATGTTTTATCATACGCATTGCTGCCTCAGGTTGCAGAAAAATTCTTTAATTTTAGAAAAGAGCAGAGGAGTAAACAACTAGAGGATACTTCACAAAACAAGAACGTTGATGAGGTAGCTGCTGTAATTAGCGCAGCTGTTGCAACAATTGCCGAACAAGATGGCACACAATATAGTATTACCAATATTAGCAGGTCAAATGAATCAGCTCAAAACCGTTGGAATTTGTATGGAATGCTTGATAGATTTAGAACAAAGCTATAATTTATAAAAGGACTGGATTAATCCAGTCCTTTTTTTAACCTAAATAGTGAAAAACTATGCCTGAACTGTTCTTTTGACAGCTTTTACTTCGAAGGTTTTAGTTTTTTTGTGGAACATATATGCAAATGCAGCCAGACTTGCAACGGCAGCAGTTAAACTTGCTGCTAAGACTAAATTTTTGGAAACACTTGAGTTGTTTTTCTTTTTCAAAAAGATCCCCCATTTCTGTTTGCAAGTAGATCATCTTAATATATTTTAACATTTTTTATCAGAGCTTTCAATGTGCTTTTTGAGCAATGCACTTAATGTGGAGATAAACAGATCCATTTTTAGATTTATCTAATATAAGCTTCTTAACCTTAGTTCCTTTTTTTATTCTTTTACCACATCTGAGGCAAATAAAATTATAGCTATCCAATGTTTCATAGGAAATTGCAGGGGAAATATCCTTGATATTCTGCCAGCTGGGCCAGCCTACCTTACAATGTATTATCCTGTTATCAAAATCAGAATAAATCCATTTAAGGAGCTTATGGAAGTGAAAGGGATATTTAGTAAACTTAATATAATCACTCGGAACGCCTAAGCTTATAGTGTAAAGCTCGAAATTTTTCTCTACAACTTCTTGTATCTTTCCAGTTATCTGAGTTACATACCAGCAAAAACCATTTTTCGATAAGTATGCCTTAAGCTTTTCAAACATATATCCGCGGCATATTTCTATTGTTTCATGAGGCATTACACTAAGTATCTCAAATGCACGTGTTGTTATTTCTACAACATAGTCAAGATATAGCTTCTTTTTGAAGTTTTCCAATGAATATAATTCAACAGGTATAATTTCAAAGTAGTATTCATTTGCTTCTGGTCTGTAAAAACCAATACATGTACCTCCGACGAAGCTACCGCTTCCTGCATCATCTATCTGAATCATGATGTTATCCTTATAAATTCTATAGTGTAATGAGGTCAATAATTGTAAATACTAAATTATAATAAATAGAATTATCCTTTTTATTATTAAAAATATATTAATATTATTATCATTTTGTAAATATAAAATCCAATTTAATCGAACCATTTAAAAATGCAAGCACTTGCTTTTTATCCTGCAAAACGGTAATATAATAAAAAGAACTAAATCATTATGTAACTATGATTTAATATGAAATTTTTGGAGGAAGCATGAATACAAATCAAAAAAGTAGCAATGATCTGATTGCTTTGATAAATCAGAAGTATGATAATTTTAGTAAAGGTCAGAAGCTTATTGCCAACTACATACTTAAACATTATGATAAGGCCGCTTATTTAACTGCCGCTAAGCTTG